>JBFENN010000038.1:0-22599 GCA_041551115.1 Anaerolineales bacterium | reverse complement strand
CCATGAGCTTGAGGTGTACCCTGTCTGGTAGGTAGACCATAACCAATAATTGTCCGACAGATAATTAATGAAGGGCGGGGATCTTCTTGTGCATCACGAATGGCTTGTGAGACCTCAGCTAGATCATTGCCATCTTGCACATTACAGACATGCCAGCCATAGGCTTTAAACCGTGCTGCGCGATCTTCGGTGAAAGCTATCTCGGTGCTGCCATCTATAGATATCCGGTTATCATCGTATATATATATAAGCTGTTTAAGCTTCAAATGACCAGCCAATGATGCTGCTTCGGAAGTGACTCCCTCCATTAAATCCCCATCTGTTACGATCGCATAGATATAAGGATCTACCAGCTCAAACCCTGGACGATTAAACTCGGCTGCCAGATGCGTTGCTGCAATTGCCATCCCCACCCCGTTTGCAAATCCTTGTCCTAGAGGACCTGTAGTTGCTTCTACGCCTGGGGTGAGACCATATTCTGGATGACCCGGTGTTAGACTGCCCCATTGACGAAAATTCTTTAGTTCTTCCAACGTAAGTCCGTAACCGGTCAAATACAACAAACTATACAACAACATCGAACCATGGCCGCCAGAAAGAATGAAACGATCCCTCCCAGGCCATTGTGGGTTCTTAGGATTGTGGCGTAAGTGTTCGGTCCATATCGAATAAGCGATTGCGGCAGCACCCATCGGTAAACCTGGATGACCTGAGTTCGCGGTCTGTACGGCATCGGCTGATAAAAAACGGATTGTGTTTATCGCCAAATCTTGAGATTCGGAATTAGCGCTCATAAGGTCCTTCCTTGAATGACATATAGATTATTGTAATTGAATTTAGATAGATAACCGTTTCAGCTGGAAACTTATCTAAAATCGATAAACAACCTGCTACCAATATATCACTATTACATCTCAAATTCATGAAATATGGATCTTGAAATATGGGGGGAAATTATTGCAAAGACATTTGTAATATTTTTCACAAATAAAGTGTAGTGCAGTATGTAACTTATGTCATTAACCCATTATGTTGTTTGTTACTATACCTGACTAAGTATATTTCACATACTTAACTAAAAGTACAGAATCCGTTACACATATTGGTGTGGATGGTGTACACAAGGCATATCACTGGAGGAGCCCCAATAATCACCCTCCAAGTTTAATCGTGAGCACCCGCTGATTAACTTAAGAAAGACAGGAGGTGCCGTAATGGCAGTTAAACAAGCAGAACATGCAGTAGATTTCAGCCGAACATTTTACACCAGCCTGTTTGATGTACAAGATGGGGAACGATTCAAAAATTGTATTCAGTGCGCCTCCTGCAGCGGTGTATGTCCTTACGGATATCTGATGACTATGCCGCCTGGCAAAATGATTGCCTATTTGCGCGCCGAGATCTTTGATAAAGTCCTTTCCAATGACACCGTCTGGATGTGCATCTCTTGCTATGCTTGCACCACAATATGTCCTCAAAATATCCCCGTAACACCCGGGTTAATGACACGAGCAAAAGAAGAATTATTGTTGGCTGGAAACGTTCCAAATGAACTGCAAGATGCTTTGATGAACTCCCAGCGTTATGGTAATCCGCTCGGTGAATCACCAAGGAAACGAGCACTTTGGTCCAAAGGATTGGAGCCAGAGATCACAATCATGAGTAAGGAAAAGCGTCCCGTTGATGTTCTTTGGTTTGTCGGTGACTATGCCTCCTACCACCCACGTATCCAGATAACCACGAAAGCTTTCGCCGAGATATTGAATGCACTTGGAATAGATTTCGGTATCCTTGGTCCAGAAGAGAACAGTGATGGTGATTCTCAACGGTTAGCTGGTGAGCGTGGTTTATTTGAAATGTTGGCCGAGAAGAACGGTCAAAGCTTCAGCAAATATCAGTTCAACCAGATTGTAACCACTGATCCTCATGCTTATAACGCAATAAAAAACGAATACCCTGCGTTAGGTATCTCTTATCCAATCCAACATTACACTCAATTTCTTTATGAGCGGCTTGATGACCTGAAACCATTATTGAAAGGCAACGGGCACACCCGGGTTACTTACCATGATCCTTGCTATCTCGGTCGAGTAAACGACATATATGAAGAGCCACGTAAACTCTTACAGGCTATCCCTGGTGTGGAGCTGGCTGAAATGGCCCACAACCGCTCAACCAGCTTATGCTGTGGTGGGGGTGGCGGCGGGATGTGGTTGGATGGTTTCCAATGGGAGAAAGCTCACACCCGCACCACCGAATGGCGTGTCCGTGAAAGCTTATCTGTCGGTGCAGATGTGCTCGCGGTTGCATGTCCGTATGAAGCTCCACGCTTTGAAGATGCCGCTAAGACTATCCAGGGAGCAAGCAGTCTAGCAGTTAAAGATGTTGTGGAATTATTGCTCGAAGCTATGGAAGATGATGCATATTGATTTAAAGAGGTGAATGAATGAATATCACAGCCATACTCAAGCTCGTCCCCGATTTGGTAGAGGAACTAGAAATTGATGATAAAGGTACGGGGCTAGATATGGATTGGCTTCGCCTTATCATCAACGAATTCGACGATCACGCAGTTGAAGAGGCGATATTGTTAAAAGAACGCAGTGAAGCAGAAGTAACCGTGATTGCCCCAGATGCTGAAGGTGTTGATGATGTTCTTTATACAGCAGCAGCGAAAGGTGCCGAGAAGCTGATCAAGCTGACAGGCGACTTCGAAGATGGCGTTAACAACCATGCTTTAGCACGCGCAGTCGCTCATGTTCTTCAAAATATCCAAACCGACTTGATATTAACCGGTGTTCAAGCCCACAACGATCTAGATGGATCTTTGGGTCCATTGTTAGCTGAGTATCTTCATATACCTTACGCAGGATATGTATCCAGCGTAGAACTCAACAACGGAAACGCAGTTATCAAGAAAGAGTACCCTGGCGGATTGATTGGAGAATATGAAGTCCAACTCCCGGCTGTTCTAGGCATTCAAGCCGCCGAGGAGCCTCCACGGTACGTAGCCGTTAGTAAAGTGTGCATGGCCATGAAATCTGCGACGATCGAAGAACTGGAGGTGGGTGAACTGGACCTAAGCGGAGGTCCAGAAATTAGCCGGATGTTCCAACCAGAAGTGGCTGAACGCGCAACTATGATTTCTGGTGATGAGGAAGAGATCGCATCACAGCTAGTAGAAATCTTTAAAGAGATTGGTGTTCTATAAGTGGAGGTTAGCAATGAACCAGGATATTTATACAGTCGTTGAACACCTGCAAGGTCAAGTCTCAGATATCTCATACAGCATGCTTTCTGCTGCCCGCGCGCTTGCTAATTTTACTGGTGGGAATGTCATTGCCGTGCTGCTTGGTCACAATGTTGAAGGTTTGACCAGGAATCTTGCCGCTGATCACGTCCTCTACATAGATGACCCGAAGCTAGCCGAATTTACCACGGATGCATACCTAAAGGCACTTGCCCAATTAATCGGCGAAAAACAGCCCCGGGCCGTCCTATTTGGCAATACTTCGATCGGCGCTGACTTGGCCAGCGTGCTATCCGTACGGTTAGCCCTCCCATTAACCTACTCTTGCCAGTCAATTTCCGAAAATGGGCAGCTAACCAGCCAAATTTGTGGTGGCAAAATCATGGCCGAAAGCCCTCTATCTGATTTGACCACACTGATAACCATCATCCCAGGAGGATACAAACCGGAGGAAGGACAAACTACGGTAAGTCCTCCTGTCACACGGCTGGAATCGCCCTCGCTTGATGACCTGCGCGTCTGGCTGAAACAATATTTCGAACCAGAGGCAGGTGATGTTGATATTTCGAAAGAACCGATCCTGATATCAGTTGGTCGTGGGATATCGAATGAGGACAACATCGAGTTAGCTGAAGAATTAGCTGAAGCGCTCGGAGGAGTTGTCTGTGCCTCACGACCGGTTGTGGATTTAGGATGGCTGCCAACATCTCGAATGGTCGGAAAATCGGGTCAGAAAGTAAAACCCAAGCTTTACCTGACGATGGGAATTAGCGGTGCTCCTGAACACGTTGAAGGCATTGCGGATAGCGAAATGATTATCGCCATCAACAGTGATCCTACCGCTCCGATTTTCGATTTTGCTAAGTACGGTGTAGAAATCGATCTATTTGATTTAGTCGATGTCCTGATTGAAAAGGTTGAAGAAGCCAAAGGCTAATTGCTGATATTCTTAGGAGTTAATTGATGCCTGAGCGAATTGATTATTGGGGCATTCCCGACACTTGGGGTTCTCCAAACTTCTTTGTTTACCCAATCATCGGCCTTGCCTGCTTGATCATGGTAATCCGCTTCTATTATTTTGCCCGGTTATGGTGGCGAGTTGGACGAACAGAGAAGCGGTGGAATCGACTCGACATCCGGCTTGGACGTCTCATCAAGTACGCAATCATCCAAATTAAGGTGCTCTGGGAGCTTTATCCGGGTGTAATGCACATCGGTTTGGCATGGGGTTTCTTTATATTCTTCATGGGAACGGCTCTCGCGACAGTAGACTCGCACTTTGTTAAAATTCTCCATGGATATGGATTTCTTTTTTACAAACTCGTTCTAGACTTGTTCACGGTTTTCTTCATAGTCGGGGCTGGAATGGCGGCTTATCGACGCTACCTCCAGCGTCCAGCTCGTCTGACCCTGCGACCGGGATTTACTTATTCGCTTGTACTAATTGTCCTAATTGTGTTGGGCGGCTTATTTACCGAGTCATTTAGATTGGCAGTTGAACAACCCGAATGGGCGTGGTGGTCACCTGCTGGGTGGATATTCGCTCGATTGTGGATGGCAACCGGAGCATCCACGCAAACCCTTACGACCTGGCATCTGATCATATGGATAATCCACTTGTTTTCGGTCGCTTTGATCATCGCCACCTTACCAAGCAGCACATTAAATCACATCGTGACAGCATCTTTGAATGTATTCTTCTCAAAGATCGGTCAGCCGCAGGGCGAATTATCACCAATTGCAGAGACTGATTCCGGGGAGCCAATCTTTACGAGTTCATTAAAAGATCTATCCTGGCCACAGCTGCTCAACGGTGATGCGTGCACCGAGTGCGGTCGCTGTCAAGAAGCCTGTCCGGCGTATGCTGCTGGAACTCCACTCAATCCAAAGCAATTGATCCTTAGTATCCGCGATGCACTTCGAAAAGATGGGAATGCAATCCTTTCTGCTACTGGAAAAGTACAACCATTGGTAGGTGAATGGATCAGTGAGGCTGAATTGTGGGCTTGCACTACATGTGGTGCTTGCGTTAGAGAATGTCCGGTGATGATAGAACATGTAGATTCAATCGTAGATATGCGCCGTTACCTGGTAATCGAAGGACATGTGGATGATTTGCTGCAAGAGGCTTTGTCAAACCTCGGACGCTATGGCAACTCCTTTGGGAAATCTGGTCGAGCACGCGCCAAATGGACAAAAGGTATTGAACCGAAGCTTAAAGATGCACGGAAAGAATCTGCAGAATACTTGTGGTTCTTGGGTGACTATGCATCCTACAGCACGAGTCTAACGGATATAACCCTGCTAACAGCGGAGGTATTCAAATCCATCGGAATTGACTTTGGGATATTGTATGAAGGCGAACAAAATTCGGGCAATGATGTCCGTCGTGTGGGTGAAGAAGGTTTGTTTGAAATGCTGGCGGAGAAGAACATCGAAACCTTTGGTAAATGCCAATTTGAGACCATTGTTACGACTGATCCTCATACTTATAACACGATAAAAAATGAGTACAGCAGCGGAAACGGACGCTATCCAGTGCTGCATTATTCCGAGTTACTAGACAAGTTAACGACCTCCGGCGACCTTATATTCACAAAGAAATTGGACTATAGAGTCACCTATCACGATCCTTGTTACCTCAGCCGCTATAACAACGTTACCATTTCACCACGCCGGGTGATTTCAGCTACTGGCTGCGAACTGGTGGAAATGCCTCGCCATGGTGAGCGCACATTCTGCTGTGGTGCGGGAGGTGGAAGGATATGGATGGATGAAGGTGAACTTGAGGTAAGGCCCAGTGAGGACCGTATCAGGGAAGCAGTTGCACTCGAAGGTGTGACAATTTTCGTTGTCGCATGCCCTAAAGATGTCACAATGTATCAGGATGCAGTAAAAACCTCTGGTTTGGAAGATAAGATCATCGTCAAGGATCTTATTGAGCTAGTTGGAGAAGCGATGGAGTTGACCCCGTCAGGAAACGCACAGTGATTTGATCAAATCTCGGTAAGTGCAATGATTCTATGAACACGCTCAGGAGATCTCTATCGGAACTTAGAAACAGCATCTATATCCCAATCGCCTCCAAATTGATGCTGGCATTTTTATTGATCATCGTACTTATCAGTCTTGTATTCATTATTGTAGGAGTAATGTTAATCAGTGATCGTTTTGTCGCCGAGGCTCAAGAGAAGGTACGCAACGATCTAAATTCAGCGAGAGAAATTTACTACAATGAGTTAGACCTTACGAGTGCTGTGGTTGGATTGACAGCCGATAGGTTTTTCTTGAGAGATGCGTTAATGTCTGGTGACCTAGAACTAGCCAAAAATGAACTGATGAGAATCAAGGAAGAAGAAGGACTTGATATTTTAACTGTTACCGACCAATACGGTTATGTCCTCATTAGGACAAGCAATATCGATAGATATGGTGATAACCAAGGTCACAACGAGCTGGTCCATGCAGTATTACTGCAGGAAGAACCAATTGCCTCAACCATGATCATAACTGGTGAAGAACTGCAGAAAGAGTCTCCCCTACTTGCAGAACAAGCAAATATTCATTTTATAGATACACCACTCGCCCGGTCCAGAGACGAGGTGGAGGAGACATCTGGCATGATGTTGGAGGTCGCTGCGCCGATATTTGACACCCAGAATGAATTGATTGGCTCACTGTACGGCGGTATCCTGCTTAGCAGGAATTATGAAATTGTAGACAAAGTAAAACAAACCGTCTATGAGGACATAAAATACGGCGGTCAAGACATTGGGACAGCAACCATTTTTCAAGATGATGTCAGGATCTCAACAAATGTAATGAACGAGGATGGTACAAGAGCCATTGGGACGCGTATTTCCGAGGAAGTTTACAACCAGGTTGTATTGCAGGGAAAACCATGGATTGGACGTGCCTATGTCGTCAATAAATGGTACATAACCGCTTATGAACCGATTATTGATGTCTATGGACGAATCATTGGCATACTTTATGTTGGGTTGTTGGAACAAAAGTACTTGGACATTCGGAGACAGACCATCACTATATTCCTCGTGATTACACTCGCCGGTAGTTTTATTACATTAATCGTAGCTTATTTCCTTTCTCAAAAAATTTCAGTACCAATCATCAAACTTGTATCAGCATCAAAAGAAGTAGAACAAGGCAACTTAGATACAAGGGTCAAGATTAATACAAACGATGAACTGCAGTACCTTGCAGAATCATTCAATTCGATGGCCGCGGCTTTGAAAAAACGAGATGAGCGATTACGAGACTTCGCCACCCAGAAAATCATGGAATCAGAAAGACTAGCCCTTATTGGACAGCTTGCAGCTAATGTAGCACACGAATTGAATAACCCATTGCAAGGTATCGTTGCATTCTCCTACCTAATTCTTGAAAAAATCAATGCTGACGACCCGATAAGGGATTATGTGGAAAAAATTGTTGGCCAAGCAAATCGATCCCGGGATATCATTCGCGGCTTATTAGATTTTTCCCGCCAAAGAAAGCCTGATAAATCTTTGTCAAATGTAAACACGATTATGAAAGAGTGTATAGCCTTGTTTGAAAACCAAGCCCTCTTTCTCAACATCCATATTGATATGGAGCTTCAGGAAGACCTGCCGTTGGTCGTTCTCGACCCATCACAGATTGAACGTGTATTTATTAATTTAATTATCAATGCGGCCGAAGCTATGGACGGCGAAGGTCTATTGAGCCTGAAGACATACTACGACGCAGGTAATGATTGGATCGAGGTAACCATCGCAGATTCTGGCACAGGAATCGAAGCAGAGAATTTGGACAATATTTTCGACCCCTTTTTCACCACGAAAGAAGTTGGTCATGGAACTGGATTGGGTTTAGCCATCAGCTACGGGATAATAAAAAGTCACCGCGGTACGATCGGTGTTGAAAGCGAAATTGGTAAAGGTTCAACCTTTATCATCAGATTACCTATAAAAGCCACAGAGATAATTCGATGATTTTGAATGACAAAGCAAAAATACTCATCATCGATGATGAACAAATCGTTTTGGATTCTTGCACCCAGATACTTGCAAACGGTGATTATTTAATCGCCACTGCGAATAATGGTGATCTCGGGTTGAAAAAGTTACCGGAATTCCAACCGGATTTGATCTTCGTGGATTTAAAGATGCCGGGGATTTCTGGATTCGAGGTAATTCAAAAAATACATGATTTCGATCCAACAATTGTAACCATCGTAATAACTGGCTTCGCGACGATTAGTTCAGCAGTTGATGCAATGAAAGGAGGTGCTTTTGATTTTCTTCCGAAACCTTTCACGCCCGATGAATTGCGGTTAATTGCACGACGTGGATTGGAGAAGAGACGACTTGAATTAGAAACCATAGCTCTCCGTAGGGAACGGGAAATTATGAGGGAGCATTTTGCAGCGATTGTCTCGCATGAACTAAAGTCGCCACTAAATGCTGTGCAGCAGAACCTGTACGTCTTAACTGATGAATTAACTACGCTGCTGACGGATGAGCAGAAGAACAAACTTGAACGAATTCAAACACGCATCAACGACCTCATAAAACTCATCCACACATGGCTGAGAGTGATGTCAGCAGATATCGATGAAATCCAGGCATCATTCCAAAACAATCAAATCGAACCGCTCATCTCGAAGGCAATTGGTAGTATCGAGGACCATGCCATTCGAAAGAACATCGAGCTTGTTATTTCAATCCAAGAACCGATGAACCAAGTAAATGGTGATGAGGGCACTTTAGTTGAAGCATTTGTAAATATCATTGGGAATGCGGTTAAGTACTCGCCGGTTGGTAGCCAAGTGCTTATTACTGCTGAGGGAGTGGATGATCAGATTCTGGTTGCAGTGAAAGACAGCGGAGTTGGAATTCCCCAGGAAGATCTGCCATACGTTTTCGATGATTTTTATATTGCCGGTAGTGCACCTAGAGAAGCACGTGGCAGCGGATTGGGATTGGCGATCACCCGGAGGATAATTGAAGCCCATTATGGGAGTGTATCGGTAGATAGTGAACCGGGCAAAGGCAGTACATTTATCATACGCCTACCGGTTGTTAGTATATCCAGCTAGTGGCAAGTGCTGAGCTGGCAATATTATTTTAGGAGGTTCCGATGGAATCAAAGACAAGGATTTTGATTATTGACGATGATCCAGACTACGTTGAGGGTATCAAGTCAATTCTTGAGAAAGCAGACTATGAGGTCGAAGCAGTCTACAATCCAGAAGATGGATTTAATACTTTAAAATCAGGCCATTTCGACCTGCTGGTGCTTGATATCATGATGGGGCGTGGGGCAGAAGGAGTAATGGTAGCCCGGAAAATCAGTAAAGATCCAGTCCTCCGGGAGACGCCCACCCTGATTATTACTGGAATCCGAGAACAAATCGCTTACCTCTTCCCCGGTCAGCCGATGCACCCGCATTTCCTACCAGTAGACGAACTCATCGAGAAACCGGTAGAACCGGAGCTGCTGCTCGAAAAGGTGACTACATTGCTGCGACTATCCGAAGAGCGAAAAACAAAATCTGGCACTGAATAGGATAAACATATGGCAAGCATACCAACATTCAGTCAAGAAATCTCTAACCTGCTATATGCTACCCACGGGGAGCCGCTGAGAACCTGCATCCAATGCGGAACTTGTGCGGGAAACTGTCCTGCAGTTGATTTTATGGACCATACCCCACGGCAGCTAATCGCCATGATTAATGCAAATCTAAAAGAGGATGTACTAGAAAGCAACACATTCTGGTATTGTGCTTCATGCTACCAATGTACAGTCCGCTGTCCTCGGAATATCGATATCGCAGAATTGATGTATGCTGTCAAGCGCTACTCAATTTGGCACCAACAATATCCAGAAGACCTGATTGGACCTGTCTTTTCTGAGTCCTTTGTGAAGACAATCGTGCGCAGTGGAAGATCATATGAGCCCGTTTTAGCTCCGGCATATATCTTCAGCTTCGGACCACGGGATTTTTTACAAGAAGCAACAACTGCAACTTCAATGATGGTGAAGGGGCGGATTCCGGTTCTCCCCCCCCGGATTAAACGTTTGGATAATTTCAAACGGGTAATTGGAAAAATCGTTCCCGTGGGAGGCTCTAAATGAAGAAATATGCATATTTTCCGGGGTGCTCTCTCGAAAAAATGGCGCAGAGCTATCATATGTCGGCTATGGAGACCGCTCGGAAATTAGACGTAGAGCTCCAGGAACTGGATGACTGGAATTGCTGCGGCGCAACTGCGTACTTCCATGTAGATGAAATCTTAGCCTATACATTGACAGCCCGCAATCTGGCAATGGCTGAGAAGATGGGATTAGACTTAGTTGCTCCATGCAGTGCATGCTATAAAAATTCCTATTTCACCAACAAGAATCTACAACAGGACCCCGACCTGGCTGATCATATCAATTATGCCTTAGAGGAAGACAACCTCAGTTTTTCGGGAAGCGGAACCGTTCATCACCTTATGGAGATATATGTTCATGATGTAGGACTAGAAGCGATCAAAGTAAAAGCCACCAACCCACTAAAGGGACTGCGTGTCGCCCCATACTATGGATGCCAAATCATGCGACCTCGCAAAGACCACGAGGACATAGATAACCCCCAATTCTTTGAGGAGTTGGTATCAGCTATCGGGGCAGAACCGATTGACTACCCGGGCAGACTACGCTGCTGCGGTGGGTCACTGATTCTTACAAGTCGTGCTGCAGCCCTTAATATGGTTTATATACTTCTGCAAAGTGCCGTAGATCGTGGTGCAGCAGTAATTGCTACCGCGTGTCCATTATGCCAGGTAAATCTCGAGTGTTACCAACATCAGGTTAACCAAGAATATGGCACTAACTTTTCTTTCCCAGTGTTGTATTTCACCCAATTGGTGGGATTATCTTTTGGAATTCCTCCAAAGCGTTTAGGCATCGGGAAAGAGTTGATCTCAACTAAGGAGGTATTGTCCTACATTGAGGAAGGAGAACCTTATGAATGAAAAAGTTGGAGTTTACGTCTGCCATTGCGGGACAAACATCGCCGGCACCGTCGATGTAGAAGATGTTTCCGAGTGGTCTGCAGAGAACCTGAAAAACCGTGGCGTAGTTGTGAGCCGCGATTATAAGTTCATGTGCTCTAGCTTAGGACAGGAATTGATCCAGAATGATATCAAAGAACTTGGGTTAACCCGGGTAGTAGTAGCCGCCTGTTCGCCTCACCTGCATGAGCAGACATTCCGCACCGCTTGCGACCGGGCTGGGCTCAACCCGTACCTGTGTGAACTGGTTTCAATCCGCGAGCAAGTATCCTGGGTACACACAGACAAATCCGCAGCAACGGAGAAAGCGAAAGCCGTCATCTCGGGTGGAGTGGAGCGCGTCCGGATGGATGAACCCTTGGAACCGCTGCTGGTACCGATCCACCCGGATACTATGGTAGTCGGTGGTGGAATCGCCGGCATCCAAGCTGCCCTTGAAATTGCCGATTCTGGCAGGCATGTATACCTGGTAGAAAGGGAACCATCCATCGGTGGGCACATGGCACAATTTGATAAAACCTTCCCCACCCTGGATTGTTCCGCTTGCATACTTACGCCCAAAATGGTCTCCGCTGGATCTCATCCAAATATCACCCTACTTACCTGGAGTGAAGTTGAAAATGTAGATGGCTATGTGGGCAACTTCACAGTAACGGTTCGCCAAAAAGCCCGCTATGTTAATATCGATTCCTGTACCGGCTGCGGTATATGCTGGGAGAAATGTCCAAAGAAGGTAATCGATAATGTCTACGAAGCCGGATTTGGACAGCGCAAAGCGATCTACACACCTTTCCCCCAGGCGGTACCCAAATATCCGGTAATCGATGTAGAAAATTGTATTTATTTCATCAGAGGAAAATGCAAAGCGTGCCAGATCTTTTGTCCAACTGAACCAAACTCTATTGATTTCGAACAAGCCGATCAACTGATCGATGTCGAGGTGGGCAATATCATCTTGGCGACCGGTTTCGACCTGTTCGACTCGACTCGAATCCCGCAATATGGGTACGGAAAACTGGCGAATGTCTTTTCGAGCCTCGAGTTTGAGCGAATGTGCAATGCATCTGGGCCAACTAACGGCGATATTGTCCTAAGGGATGGGAAGACCACGCCTAAATCGGTTGGCATCCTCCACTGTGTTGGCAGTCGCGACAAGAACTACAATGAATACTGTTCAACAATCTGCTGCATGCAGAGTCTAAAATTTGCCCACCTAGTGATGGAGCGCACAGATGCTGAAGTCTATAACTTCTACATCGATATGCGCACCGCCTTCAAAGATTATGAAGAGTTCTACCAGCGAGTACTTGAAGAGGGTGGTCACTTCGTTCGTGGGAAGGTTGCCGAGGTGACTGACGCGGCCAGAACGCCAGAGGAAGAGGGGAAATTAATTATCCAAGCAGAGGATACACTTATTGGACGTCAACGACGTATCCCGGTAGACATGGTAATCCTATCAGCGGCTTTAGAGCCACGCCATGATGCCCAGGATGTAGCCAAACAGTTTGGCATTGCCTGCAGCGCGAACAATTGGTTCATAGAGAAACACCCTAAGCTTGACCCGGTCTCAACCATGACTGAAGGTATCCTTATCGCTGGCTGCGTCCAAGGTCCGAAGGACATTCCTGCTTCGGTCGCACAAGGCGCTGCCGCGGCGGCAAGAGTGCTTGCCCGCATACAACAAGGAGAAATCACCTTAGAGCCAATTCGGGCAAGCGTCAGTGAAGAGAAATGTTCGGGCTGCCGGATCTGCAACGACCTGTGTCCATTCAATGCGATCCTGTTCCACGAAGACCGGATGGTAACTGAAATCAATCCCGCCTTGTGTCAAGGTTGTGGAACTTGTGTTGCTGCCTGTCCAGCAGGCGCTATCTCCGGAACCGGTTTCAGTAATGAACAAATCTATGCCCAGATAGATGGCTTGTTGATGCTCAACCTTGAGCAGCCGCTTGAGGCTGTGGTTGGTTGATGACAGAGGAGACAAATATGACTGAGAATTTCGAACCCGTGATTATCGGCTTTACATGTAATTGGTGCAGCTATCGGGCAGCAGATTTGGCGGGTACGGCACGTATAAAGTATCCACCGAATATTCGCTTAATCCGTTTGATGTGCTCCGGTCGGCTGGATCCCACCTTTGTACTCAAGGCTTTGGCTGGCGGGGCAGACGGTGTGCTAATCACCGGATGCCACCCGGGAGAATGCCACTACCTTGAACAGAACTACAAAGCCTTGCGGCGGTACTTGCTGCTACGTCGCACCATCGCCCAGATGGGAATTGAACCAGAACGGGTAAAACTCGTTTGGGCTAGTGCTGCTGAAGGTGTACACCTGGCTGAAGAAATCACAAATATGGTGGCAGAAATTCGTGAGCTCGGCCCACTGAATTGGCCCCAATGGGTCACCAATGGGTCGCAAGCCAGCGTTGCAGTAGCAGAGGAGGTGACAGCATGACAACTAACAGCAAACCAAAATTTGCGATGTATTGGGCTGCATCTTGTGGTGGTTGTGAAATTGCGGTATTAAACATCCATGAAAAGATATTGGATGTGGACGCTAACTTTGAGGTCGTATTTTGGCCGGTTGCGATGGATGCCAAATACAAAGATGTCGAAGCAATGCCCGATAAATCGATCCTACTCACCCTGTTCAATGGTGGGATCCGAACTGCAGAGAATGAAGAACTAGCCCACCTGATGCGCCGGAAATCACAGATCCTGGTAGCTTTTGGTTCATGCGCAACCGAGGGCTGTATTCCTGGATTAGCAAACTTCTCTAATCCGGTGGATATATTTGACACTGTATACGAGAGCGTCTCAACTGAGAATCCGGAGCATTATCGCCCGCAGTACAATTATTCGATGCCAGAAGGTGATATCCATATCCCTGAATTCTATCCAGTTCTAAAGACCCTTGACCAGGTGGTAGATGTAGATTACTACATGCCTGGCTGTCCCCCAGAATCGCATCAAATAGCAGCGGTAATCGATCTTGTCATACAAGTACTTAACGGCGAGGCTGAATTACCTGCAGCTGGAGCAACCATTGGTGCTGGCGTCACAACTGTCTGTGATGATTGTCCACGTGAGCGCAATGTAAAGGCGATCAAGAACTTTGTCCGCATCCAGGATATGGAGTATATTGATCCTAACCTATGCCTGCTAGAACAAGGCATCCCATGTAATGGTCCCGCCACCCGCAATGGCTGCGGCTGCTTATGCCCGCAAGCTGGAGCGCAATGCATCGGCTGTTATGGTCCAGCGGAAGGAGTCATCGATTATGGGGCTCGTCTAATGACTGCCTTTGCATCGGTGATTGACAGCAATGACCCAGAGGAAATTGAAGCCATATTGGATGGAATCCCCGACCCGGCTGGTCAGTTCTATCGTTTCAACCTGGCTGGTTCACTACTCCGGGCAGGAACACCCGCCTGGAAATCAAACGGTTCGGTTTAGGAGGAGGAACCATGGAAAGAATCACTATAGATCCTATTACTCGCCTAGAAGGCCACGGGAAAATCGAAATTTTCCTGGATGACGAAGGCGAGGTAGCAAACACGTACTTCCAGATACCAGAGCTGCGCGGCTTTGAGCGATTCTGTATCGGCCGACCAGTTGAAGAAATGCCCCTCCTGACCAATCGGATATGCGGCGTATGCCCAGAAGCGCATCACATGGCAGCGGCAAAGGCTGCGGATGCTGTTTACAACGTGGATCCACCCCGCACCGCCAAGCTGCTGCGTGAACTGCTCTATATGGGCTTCTACTTCACCGACCATACCACTCACTTTTACGCATTGGGAGGGCCAGATTTTGTCATGGGTCCAGACGCCCCAGTCGCTGAAAGAAATATCTTAGGGGTTATCCACAAAGTCGGATTGGAGATCGGTGGTAAAGTGATCCAAGCCCGCAAATATGGTCACACAATTGTTGAGATGATTGGCGGGCGAAAAGTTCATCCTTGCACTTCAATCCCAGGCGGTCTCACAAAGGGGATTACCGAGGAGCAGCGTATAGAAATTGAAGAGATGGGCAAATGGGCAATAGATTTTGCCCAATTCAGCCTGCAGCTCTTTAATGATATCGTGCTCGGCAACCAAACCTATGTTGATCTGATCCTCGGCGATATCTATACGCATAAAACCTATAATATGGGCATGGTAGATGAAAACAACAAGGTCAACTTCTACGACGGAAAAGTCAGCCTTGTCGCCCCCGATGGTGAGCGGATTGGAAAATATGCTCCCAACGAATACACTGACTGGATTGCAGAACGAGTCGAGCCATGGACATACTTGAAATTCCCATACATCAAGAAAGTTGGTTGGAAAGGCTTCGTGGATGGGAAGGATTCGGGTGTCTACCACGCCACACCATTATCCCGTCTTAATGCCTCAGATGGCATGGCAACACCACGCGCCCAGGAACATTACGATACATTCTACGAGACACTAGGTGGAAAACCAGTCCACCAGCGATTAGCCATTCATTGGGCCCGGTTGATTGAACTGCTTTATGCAGCCGAGCGGATCGTTGAATTAGCAACTGATCCAGAAGTAACATCCGACAACTTCCACACGGTTCCCACAGACACGCCAACTGAAGGGGTTGGTATTGTTGAAGCTCCCCGTGGAACCCTGACTCACCACTACAAGACTGACGAGCGCGGATTGCTGACAAGCGTAAATCTAATTGTTGGGACAACGAACAACTACGCTCCCATCAGCATGTCGATCAAAAAAGCTGCGCAAAGCCTAATAACCAAAGGCACTGTCGTCAACGAAGGTTTGCTCAATATGGTCGAGATGGCATTCCGAGCATATGATCCTTGCTTCGGTTGCGCTACTCACTCGCTACCTGGAAAGATGCCATTGGAAGTCACAATCCGGGACGCTAACGGCGACCCAGTAGAAGTGTTTAAGCAGTTCTGCTAAGACCATTCAATTGGCTAACCGATATCATAGTAATAGAAGGTTGGCTAATTGAGATACTAGTCGATAAAGATTGAAAACATTAATCGTAGGCTTAGGAAATCCCGTCTTAGGTGATGATGGCGTTGGATGGCACATAGCTAGGCAGATCGAACAGCAGCTCACGCAAGGAAATTTCCCAGAAGACCAAGTTAAAGTCGAGTGTTTTTCACTCGGTGGTCTCAGCTTAATGGAGCAGCTCATAGGATACGATCATGCCATCATTATGGATGCGATTAATTTGGGAGCTAATCCTGTTGGCCATATTTACTGCTTTCCACTTCATGACCTACCCAATCACGCAGCAGGTCATTTGAGTTCAAGCCATGATACCTCGCTGCAGCATGCGTTAGAGGTAGGACGATCGATGAAAGCACCGCTCCCAGATCAAATTATTATTGTTGGGGTCGAATCCCCGTTTGTATATGATTTTTCGGAAGAATTATCCCCCCAAGTTGCAGCAGCAGTGCCCGAAGCAGTAGAAGCTGTCATGCAGGTACTATTGGACAATGAGTGCACAGGAAGAAAGGAGATGTAATACCAATGATCTCTCCCGAACTATTGCGAAGGTATCCATTTTTCGGACCATTGAACGAAAATCAACGTAAAGCCATTGCGATGATTGCGGATGAAAATCAAGTTAAGAACGGACAGGTACTCTTTGAAGAGTGCCAACCTGCTGATTACCTCTATCTACTTATTGAGGGGAATATTGACTTAACCTATAAATCTGAGGAAGAATACCATCCAAAGAAATCAAAAGTTTTTTCGGTTGGTGAAGTCAACCCCCAAGAAGTATTTGCAATCAGCGCCCTGATCGAACCATACGAATATAATGCGACCGCGACTGCCACCCAGGACAGTCAGATTATCAAAATTGATGGAAAAGCTTTACGCGAGCTGATCGAACAGGATGTACAGCTCGGGTATATCTTGATCCATCAAATTGCCAAGACAGCAATGGAAAGGTTAGCCTACACACGAGTACAGCTTGCTGCTGCCTGGGCATAAACGCAGCTTTGTTTTAACAACACAGAACCTGGGTTCAGCCCAGGTTCTGTGTTTTATCCAGCTAACTAGTGTCCTTAAGGGATTGTATTATTATAGAACCAGTTATAAGCATAATATCCTGATCCAGTTTTGCTTTCTATCCGAATGGCGATTTTCGTCAAACCGTGGAAATCTTCGGGGATCGTGAACGTCTCCTCAAGAGTCCCTCCCTCACCCGTGCCGAAACTGCGGACCTTCACCCCATTCACACCGCGTGTTCCGTAATAATTCATCAGTGTCTTGAACTCATCATCGGGTGGCAAATTTTTGATCTTTATCGTTACTGATGTATCTCTTACAACACTAAGGATTTTGAACACAGGGTAGCCAGTATACCCATTATTGGTGCCGTTGCCAGAATCTGTATCGGAATCAGAACTCGAATCATCCGAAGTGTTGTTGTAGAACCAGTTGTACGAATAGTATCCGGTACCCGCAACACTCTCATAGCGGATTGCGATTTGATATTTGCCATACAATTCTTCTGGTATATCAAATGTCGTTGTTAATGTTCCACCACTACCTGAATATACCGTTCCAACACGGTATCCATTCACACCCCGAGTTCCCATGCGATTCATCAAGACCGCGAACTTGTCATGGGCAGGTACATTGGTGGCTTTAACTGTAACTGTGTCGTCCTCAGCAACACTAACGATTGAAATAAGCGGGTATCCGCTGTAAGCTGAGGCCGACAACTGCTCAGCAGCGAATGCAGTTCCGGAAAGAATTGGAGTAAACACCAACAGTATTGTTATGGTTAGTACAGCTATAGATTTCATCACGACACCTCTTTTGCGTATTCTGCCATTATTCATGGTATTTATGTTACTTTACAGCAAATTCAATCAAAATGCAAGCAGGAGATCTTGTTAACACACCTATATCGCAGATTCCAGATAGATCAAACGATCTTGAATGAACAATGCTGCAATAAAATCCTCATGGAATTAATCAAGTGTATTTCAACGCTACCATTGATAACAATAGCGGGAAACACTCAATCACCATGTCGATTTCGCTATACAAACGATCGTGTATATCTTAAAATCCTTGAAGGACCATGGTAAGAATCAGCAATACCTATCAGGAGCATATTTGACCCCAGCAGTGATTCACATATCAAGAAGGAGTATTGCATGAAAGATACGAATACTACAATCAATAAAACAATGATTCATTGTTCAATCACATCGCAAGCAGTATCCGAGCCCCTTTTCGGAACTGCGCCGCGAACAGACTATTGGATATTAATGGAGTACAACCAACCGCTGGGTGCCAAAGCGCTGCAAGAAAGCACTCTGCCACAAATCAGCAAAGAGTATTTGCTGCGATGCCTAAATGAACTGCCAAACTCAAGGCTGCTATTAATTAAAAAACAGTCTGCACAGCCGGATGGTTCAGTACAATTGTTCCTTGGCCGCAGTGTAGAGCAAGATCCCACTTTGCTGCAATTTACATTGGATAGTTATGAAGATATTCTCTCAGTTCCAATCGTCAGCCTGTTAACTTCACCCGTTGAGGAAGCCAATAACATCGAATTCCCGCCAATGTACTTAGTATGCACAAATGGAAAGCGAGATCTCTGCTGCGCTCGTTGGGGCATGCCAGTACTTAACAGTTTTCAGCACGCGGAAGATACGAATGTGTGGCAGACATCACATGTTGGAGGACACCGCTTTGCGCCGAATGTCATCTCACTGCCATACGGAATTTACTATGGTCGAGTTACGCCGGAAAGCGTCAATGAGATCATTACATCCGGTCAGAATCAAGAGATCAACCTGTTACACCTGCGAGGGCGTGCTTGCCTTCCGGCGCCTGCCCAAGCTGCCGAGTATTATTTACGGCAAGAAAATGGGCAGCTAAGGCTAAATTCCTGGGTTATGAATGCGATTACAAAAGGAGAGGAAGATTCCTGGAAAGTTATTTTCTGGTCGCAAGATTCTGGAGATCTTAACACTGTTATCGTCAGTGAGTACACAGCAAAATACCAAATATTCGAGTCCTGTGCTAAACCTACCGAGATGGTCTATCCACGGCATTTCCATCTGGTTTCAATCCAACAGGGAGAATAATATAAGAAGCGCTCATTAAAAGCATGTAAACAATGATCCTAAGATGACTGCAGAATAAACATATCTAGTACCAACATATTAGTAATTGCTCACAGGCTGGAAGAAAGGAAGTTTATATGCCACGTTTATTTCGGCGCCAGTTTGTACAGTTGCGAGCCATTTCAACGAGCGCAGGTATATTTACTCCGCTGCTAACATCATGTTCAGAAAATGCAAGGCGCCTTGATGTCACACCCTTACTTCTCCTGGCAAAATCGACCACGGGGCCACTCTATAGCGAGACGAACGTTCCGGATCATGCATCCCCAAAATTTGATTTGGTCGTAGCGCGAGATAGCCAACCCGAATATTTGGTATGCAGAGCGATAGCAGCATTTGGTGGGATGGGGGAGTTCGTGCAGCCAGAACCAAAAGTAGTTATTAAACCCAATATCTGCACTGGATATCACGGGTGCGAACATGCCGCAACCACACATCCCTGAATTGTTAGTGAAATAGTTGGGTTGAGCATCGAAGACGGAGGCAATCGATTGTATTGTCTTTGAAGAGATGTGTCCTTTACCCAAGGAAGCTATCACCTTAGAGGCCACAGAAAAATTAGGAGATATGGTAAAAGTTCGAAAATTATAGTCCCGCTCGTAAACCGCAACCGCTGCATCGGGTGCGGGATATGTGAGTGTAAATGCCCAGTTAATGGTGATGCAGCGATTAGAGTATACTTACCCAGTGAGATTCCCTTATCCTGACAATGATGGACAAATCATCTATGGTTGGATTATAGATATAAATGATGAAGGGTGAAGTATCCAAGCCGCAAATTGGAACCTTAAGTGAATCCTCGCTCCACGCGGCGGTAAAAGATTGGTATGCTATCCCCGGTGATAGACTTGAAGTCCCGATGGATGGTTATGTGATTGATATCCTTCGGGAAAAATTGCTGATCGAAATCCAAACAAAAAATTTCACCCAAATCAAGCCAAAACTCAATTCACTACTCGAAAATTATTCTGTTCATCTCGTTCACCCAATCGCACAGGAGAAATGGATCGTGCGCATCCCAGAAAGTAGTAGAAATTCTGCAACACGCCGGAAATCACCAAAACGCGGTCGCTTCCTCCACATTTTCGATGAACTAATCCGGATCCCAGAATTGATCACTCATCCCAATTTCAGCTTAGAAATATTGCTCATACAGGAAGACGAGATCCGCATTCATGATGGAAATGGATCATGGCGGTGGAAAGGTTGGAGCATAGCCGACCGCCGGCTCACAGCAATCATCGACCGATTGGTACTGAAAAAACCGGGTGATTTCCTACAGTTTGTGCCACCAGACCTGCCAGAATCTTTTACCACGCGTGATTTATCAAAACAATGTTCCATTCCAGTGCGCCTGGCTCAGAAGATGGCTTATTGTTTAAAGCACATGGGAAATATCAATATGGTTGGCAAACAAGGTAATGCCTATGTTTATATGATTGCTCAGCAACCCACCTGACTTGACATCTATCGCGGGCATGACTATAATCCAAAAACATCAGCGGGTGTAGTTCAGTGGTAGAACGTCTGCTTCCCAAGCAGGATGTCACGGGTTCGAGTCCCGTCACCCGCTCCTTCTAATGAGAGAAACCATGGAAATCGTATGCTCCAAACTTGATGTTTGGAGCATTGTGTTTAGTAACGAGTGCATGACTTGATATGAAAATTACTGATACTTTTTCAAGTTGGTTAAAACTACCTCTTTATCCTTTTCTTTTCGCACTGTATCCAAGCTTAGCCCTACTGGGTCACAATATCGAAGAGATCAGACCGATTGTTGTGGTGCGAGCACTCTTTGTCTCACTCCTGGTATCAATATTTTTGATGCTCATCTTCCGATTGATACTTAAGCAGTGGGACTATGCTGCAGTCCTGACAACAACTACCCTGATCATCTTCTTCAGCTATGGCCACTTGTATAACTTTCTAAAAGATATGGATCGAATCGGGGGTGCTGCTGCTAGACACCGGTTACTCATACCAATATGGATAGCAGTGCTGGCCCTATTATTGTATTGGCTGAGACGGGCAAAGCCGATATTGAGAAATACAAGCAGCTATCTCAACCTGGTTGCATCCATAGCTTTGATCATACCACTTTACCAGATTGCATCATACAGTTTTCATGCTCCATCAACGTCAGCTGATGAAGAGTATATCGCTGTTGAATCCGGGATATTACGCTTCTCTCAAGGTACGAGTCCGCCAGATATCTACTACATCATCTTGGATGCCTATTCACGAGATGATGACCTGCTTAAATATTATGAATTGGATAATTCCTCGTTTCTCAATCAACTAGGTCAGCTCGGGTTTTTTGTTGCAACTTGCAGTCAGAGCAATTATTCACAGACGCAATTATCGTTAGCATCTTCGCTGAATTATGATTATTTAGACAAGTTGAGCGAGCAATTTACTCCAGGTAATCAAAGCCGGTCCGGTATCCATGAATTCATCCAACACAGTAAGGTCCGGAGCACATTCGAAAAACTCGGTTATGATATTATCGCATTTGAGACAGGGTTTAAAGGTACTGAATGGGATGATGCAGATATGTACCTGTCGCCGTCTCCGACTCGATTAGGAGAATCACAGCTCATTTCCGGATTGAGTGGTTTCGAATTACTGCTACTAAACAACTCTGCGTTTTTAGTAATTATCGACGCATCCATAAAGATGCCAGAATTCCTGCAGCCTGATATCAATAACCCTCGCCGAATCCACCGTGACCGTATCCAATATACGCTTGATCAATTAAATCAGTTACCAACACACCCTGGACCGAAATTTGTCTTCGCACATCTCGTGATCCCCCACCCACCCTATGTCTTTGGTCCAGACGGAGAATTTAGGGATTACGACCAGGAGAATTTAGCTGCGTACCGCGACCAGGTGACCTTTTTGAATCAACAGCTCATACCAATGCTGGGAACGATGATATTTGAATCGGAGATCCCACCGGTTATTATCCTCCAGGGAGACCATGGTGGTGTCGAGTTAGCCCCAAAAAACCGCATGAAAACATTAAGCGCTTATTACCTCCCTGATAATGGCAACGTGGATTTATATAACCAAATCTCACCTGTAAATAGCTTTCGGGTAATTTTCAACCGTTATTTCAATGGTCAATACGAACTCTTGCCGGAT
>JBFENN010000037.1:0-23332 GCA_041551115.1 Anaerolineales bacterium | reverse complement strand
CGTGTATATTCATCAATTCGCAGGAAGTATCTCCATAACTGTCGATTGTGAGTAGCCGAAAATTATTGGAGGGTAATTGGATACGAATAAACAAAATGACAAAAAGTGTCAGTTGAATTGGGAATCTATCTGTAGTTCTGACCAGGTATATCGATTTTGACGTATTAGGAAAATTGAATTACTTGGGGGAAGACAAGCACTCGCGCCATTATTTGGGCAGATCTCGTAGGACTTTAGGTTTTTTCATGATCGGTGGCGTGATCGCCGCGTTCCGGGTTGATATCTGGCGTATCTCGTCATTCACCGCTCTAATTCCCTCTTGAAGCCGCAATATGCGATCGTGTAATTCTGGATAGAGCTCATCCGGGCCAGAATGAACAGCAAGATCATCCGATGTGCGTTCTTGTTCGTATGCGATCTTCTCAACAACGACTTGGCGCTGGGTTTGCAGTTGTTGGATAGTGTCGATGGTGATCTCGATTTCTTCGTCGAGTTCAAATACTATATTCATATCGTAATCTGAAAGAGCTTGGCTTTCGGACAGCTTAAGTTGTTGAAGCTTTTGAACAGTCCGGAATTCTTCCACCAATAAACTTTCTAATACAGTTTGCAGTTTTTCTGTTTGTCCCATCACAACATTGTCACTCCGATATCAATTATTACCACACCCATGTAAAATCAGATGTCGTGATCTCCGGTCAATATCGGGAGTATCTGATTGCTTATATGCTCAACCTGGATCACATAAGTGCCGGAAGAGATTCTATCCTTGATTGAATTGACAAGATCATACCGGACGTCAGACGAGTTTCCTAAAACGGTGTGAGCTCTTTCGATCAAGGAATCGAGGCTCGATAAGTGGGAATTATTTCCTTTAGATGAATTCGCAGAGTTCATTTTTTTATGATCGTTTCGATAAGACAATAATTTAATTGGGCAGTGGGAAGATGTGATAAAAATCCACTGCGTGGGACTACTCCGATGTCGGGTGATGCCTTAGTAATATGTTCGACAATGTGATCTAAAACTTTATCGATTTGGTAGATTTATTGAGATTTAATGCGATTTTGAGAAAGGAGAAGTCCGGGAAATGTGAAAATGCCCCTGGAAAAGGGGCATTTATCAAGTACAGAATGGGTCATACGGTTACAGGTTGTTGGCTTAGTTCCCTGGAAAATATTTTTCGTGATGTGCGAGTACTATTATTTGGTTTGGCTGTCTTTACTAAACTGTTCGTGGATCGTGTAGCCGCATCCAATGTGCTCTTCAACTTGGAGACAATACGACCGTGCAATTGACACACACGTGATTCGGAAATTTCCAGTATTGCACCAATTTCCTTGAAAGTTAAACCATCATTGTAGTAGAGCGAAAGGATCAGTTGGTCACGGTCAGGCAGCTCCTGGATGGATCTAATGACTAAGGTTTTTTGGTCTGCGTCTTCAATGAGCTCGAAGGGATCGACTTGGCTATCATCGGCAACCAGCTCGTGGAAGGAGGCCTCTTCGTCCTCATATATACTTGGGTTTGTGTCAAGAGAGACAACTACGTGGCAGTAATCAATTTGAGCCTGGCGGACTTTCCGCGGGGGCATATCGAGGTGAATTGCGATTTCTTCATCCGTGGGATGGCGGTGGTGCACCTCCCATAGATCGTCGATCGCTTCCTGTACCAACCTAGCTCTTTTCCTAGCACCGCGCGGAAGCCAGTCTAGTGCGCGCAGATAATCGATTACCTTCCCACGGATGCGGAGAGTGGCATATGTGCTGAACTGTGTCCCATAGTCATAATTGAACCGGTCTACACTTTCTATCAAGCCAATTATCCCTTGGCTAGCAGCATCCTCGTATTCAGGACCCATAGATTTCGAAAGTCCTAGTCTTCCGAGTACAAAGTGAACTAGCGGGATATAACGGAGCACAATTTCGTCTCGAATATCAATGTTACTTGTGGCTTGGTACTCTTGGATCAGTTGGGCGTCGTCTTTTTTGTGTTGCATATTTTGGACCGTTTTCTTTGTGATGGATTGATATATTTGGTATATACTTTCTTGATGTGGCCCAAGAATACCCGTAATCTATCTATAAGACAGTAAAGCTGAAGTGAAGCTATCCTAAAGATCGCGTAAAAATGTTCTTTTTTGGCTAATTATCCGTTAAATTGTCACCCCATGCTCGGATTTGTGTATTCTGTTGCCTGGATTAATTGTGATGCGAAAGACGTGAAGGGGGTAAAAAAGATTTAGGCTGTTGGCAGAACGACAGTTAATTTAGTTCCAACCCCTGGCTTGCTGTCCACCAATATCCGTCCGCCATGCTGTTTAATTATTCGGTGGCAGACTGATAAACCCAATCCTGTACCTTGCCCTGGTCCCTTTGTAGTATAAAAAGGTTCAAAGACCCGAGAGAGCTGGTCGGGGCTCATGCCTTCTCCGCTATCAGAAAAGATTACAACAACCTCATTATCTTTCTGCTTGGTTTCAATCTGCACTTTGCGGCGTTCTGTGCCTAACGAGTCGATTGCGTTCGTCAGCAGGTTTAACCAAACTCCTTGCAAGTGGTCTTGACTGGCAATAATCGTGGGGATATCTTCTGCGGGCAGGAATTTTAGATCCACTGACTTGGCGACGATATCATGTTGGAGGAGGGCGAGGGCTTTGTCGATGGTTAAGTTGATATCGGTTGGATTGAACTCATACTGCTCTCGGCGAGCCATATCTAATAAATTTCGTACCACTTGACTCGCCCGTTCTCCAGCAAGTGCAATTAATTCGACCAGTTCGTATTTGTCATCATCGGCTGGCAGTTCTCGCATCAATAGCTGGGCATTAGCAATTACAGCAGTTAGTGGATTGTTGATCTCGTGGGCGAGCCCAGCTGCCAGCTGTCCGACCGCAGCGAGTTTCTCTGACTGCGCGAGTGTGGCTTCAAGGCGGCGTTTTTCGGTGACATCCTGCTCGATAAGAATTACTTGGACTATCTGGTTGTCTTTATCATGAATTGGGTATGAGCTTATCTCCCATTCGAGGGGGTCAAGTTCAGTCTCCCACAATCGCTTGGTTCTAGTAGTATGATCACCGCTTATCATTGTTTCGATGACCTGACAATCGGGACAGGGGTCATAACGCTGGTAGAGAGCTTCATAGCAGCGACGGCTGACGAGTTGTTCTGGGGGTTGACTTATTCGGTTTGCACGGTGCATGTTAATCGCAGCTAGATTGAAATTGCTGTCGATAATGTACATCGATGTGGGGAGACTATCAAAAAGGGCCCGCAGGATATTTCTAGAATTTAATAACTGCCAGCGGATAACTTCAAGCTCAGCATTGGATATTTTCAATTTCTGGATTGTGTTTTCGTTATGAATCTTGCGTGTTAATGCGGCAGCTAGGATGACCAAACCCTCTTCATCTTCCTCTGTGAAGGTACCATCGATTTTGTTTAAGATCGCTACCGTACCTAAAATATGATCGTCAATAGATAAGGGTGTACATAATAATGAGACAGGGCGGATATCAAGTGTTTCAGCGAGGAAACGTAAGTCAATATCATTGGTGATATGGTTGTTGATGACAACCTCTCTATGCTCAATACAAAACTGAATTGGCCCCCCTTCCAAGTCGGTTATTTCCCAGTAGTATCTTAGTGTCTCTTGGTGGTTATACTGTTCAACAACCACATCCACATTGTCCTCATTGAGCAGGATTATTGCACAGATTTCAGCGTCGAATGCGCGGCAGATATCCCTGACTAAAGTATCATAGATCTCATCTGCGGATAACGTGACATTGATTATCTCTGAAATGAGATGAAGAATTTTAGAGTCCCCACCTTTACTTGGCTTATGGGATTTTTGCGAGGGGAGCATCACTGGTTGTGGCTCAATATCACTTATCATTTTTCTGAATCACCGAACCTTAAACCATTTCATGCAATTGAAGGATCAACTGTATATCCAAAACCTGACACGGTTCTCAAAAACGTTGGCTCGCTAGGATTAGCCTCAATCCGCTCACGCAAATTCTTCACATGTACCCGGACTAAATCTGGGCTGCCGGTGTCCGCTGGGTAATCCCAAACTTCATCCAGTAAACGATTTGGTGAGAAGATTTGTCCAGGATGGCTCATTAAATGGTATAGCAGGTCGTACTGTACTGGCGTAAGTCGCATTTTCCCCCTTTCTGGTGTGTACAGTTCGTACGTTCGTGTATCAAGAACAAAATCATCAACAATGAGATAGTTGCCTGATTCTTGATGCTTCGGTTCGTGGGTAATTTGCTCAATTATCGCCTGAACTCGTGGTGGCATGTTCTGAGATTTATATTCCGTTACTAATGTTGATCCGCTTTGTTTTTTTGTCCGCCTAATGATTGCTCGCACCCGTAGGATTAATTCATCGATATTGAATGGTTTGCAGAGGTAGTCGTCTGCTCCAGCGTTGAAGCCTTCGATCTTATCTTCATCTTTGATCTTGGCCGTTAAGAAAAGAATTGGTACATCCGATAGCTTGATATCGGAACGCATTTCACGACAAACCGTGTACCCATCCATCCCGGGCATGATCACGTCAAGGATGACCAAATCAGGCAGATTGGATCGTGCGGTTTTTAATCCCTCAACACCGCTGCTAGCAGTCGTTACAAGATAATCCTCGCTGCGCAAACTCCTTTTGATTGTTCGGGAAACAATTTCATCATCTTCAATAATTAAGACCTTATATGTTGCCACTTCATCCCTCCACCGGTAGGGTGACTCGCATGATTGATCCGCGTTTTGGAACACTTTCAATCATCATGCTCCCTTGCAAGCTCTGAATAATTGCCAAACAGATATCCATCTCAACCTCATGATCAGCCGACTTTGTGTTGTTGTGGCGCATGTCTTTAGGCATTAATTGTGAAGATTCATCATCCTTCGCTACCGCGTTATCGACAATATCTACCTGTATATTGTTGCCAGTGGATTTCGATTGGATGTAAATATTGCCAGTTTGCCCG
This sequence comes from Anaerolineales bacterium, assembly GCA_041551115.1. Classification (GTDB taxonomy): domain Bacteria; phylum Chloroflexota; class Anaerolineae; order Anaerolineales; family UBA4823; genus DAOVXM01. Next base: position 18,336 of record JBFENN010000037.1, on the reverse strand, counting down.
TACGGGATCCGGTCAGCAGCAATTCTCAGGATCGTGATCCACAGGTCCAGTAATAATCCCCGGTTGATCTCTTTAACTGGGAGACCTTCAGCTAATTGGGTAACCACGTTGATGTTCTTGGATAGAAATCGGGTGTTCATCATGGATACTGCGGATTCAATGGTTGGATTAATTGGGCAGCTTTCGTAATAATCTGATAGTTTTTCTGTTAGGTTGTTCATGTTGTTGAGAATATGTCCAGCATTGTTGCTCACTGTCTCGAACAGAGTTGATGACTCGTTTTCATTGTTTTCGGGATTGAGATTTGTCAGGGTTGGTAGCTGTTGTCTACAGAATTGGGTTATCGTATCTTTTAAATTCCCGATATATTCTGGGAATAGACCCATGATGGTATGAAAACGTGCGCTTTCCAGTAAATCTCCTTGATCGAGATACGCTGTACTGGCCAAACTAGATTCTGATCTAGTCGCCTGCATGACATCCAGATACCCAATATGTTCCTCAGTCGGCTCTCCAAGCCTGAGAGCTCTCATTTTTGAAATTAACTCGAATTGTCTTTCATTTTGTTTGAATTGTCGTTTGGTCACAATCCAATCTTGACGGTTTGGGGTTGGTTCAAATTTCGCTAGGGAGAATTTGTCGCGGTATAGATCTTTGACCTTTACGCCGCGGACCTTGTCTGAACTAGTAGCAAAGAAGGCTTCTGCGGGATTGTTCATATAGGTAATACAACCATTTCTATCCCATACAACAACGATCTCAGGTAAATTATTGATGGCTATCTCTAGTAAGGTGTTTGTTTCGATTGATTTCCGCGCTCTGCTGTGGGTTTTGGTTTCTTGAACAGCTTTATGCACCAGGGAAGGCAGCCGACGCAGGTCATCGGTGCCCTTAACGAGATAGTCTTTCGCCCCTAACTGCATGGCGCGGATAGCGAGACGTTCATCACTATGGCCTGAGATCATAAATACAGGTAGAGAATGGTTGCTGTAGGTAAGCCTTCCCAGTGTTGATATCCCATTGCCATCCGGGAGGGAATAATCCATAAGGATTGCGTCGTACTTTGCACTTGAGATTTGCTTCCAAAAACCCTTAATTGTATTAGTCCGTTCTGTGACGAATGGACCTGAAATTGTTAAATATTCCTGCAACAATTTAGCTTGTTCGTCATCATCTTCAACAAGTAGTATTCGGTACGCTTCGGTCATCATTTATGCTCGGCTCCACATGACAACCGTGCAATCTTTGTGCCTTGATCTATGCGTACCTACTTGAGAAGATGGATGATCTTTTTGTGATGCAGTACTCAACAACCTTATGATAAATAGGTAGAATGTTTCTTTCCATAAAAATACTGTAAAGTTATTCTGAGAGAGTTAGCGTATGTTCAATCCCCCACCCATTTCGGAGAACTAGATGATCTATCAAATCTTGAGCGATTACTCCGAAATCCTTGCTCAAAATTGGATTGCTCTCGAGCATGTAAATCACCATATAAGAAATGAAGCGAGCAGTCGATGCTCGCTTCATCAAAGAGGCGACGACGGGACTCGAACCCGTGATCAGGATTTTGCAGACCCTTGCCTTACCAACTTGGCCACGTCGCCATAATAATCAGGCTGATCGCAAATTATGGGATTCCCATTTGCTATCAGCCATGAGTGGAAAAATTGAGCGGGCAACGGGACTCGAACCCGTGACCTTCTCCTTGGCAAGGAGATGTTCTACCAACTGAACCATGCCCGCGTTATCGGCCTGTGTTAGGTCGAGAATGCCGAGAGCCAGAATCGAACTGGCGACACCATGATTTTCAGTCATGTGCTCTACCAACTGAGCTATCTCGGCCTAAACCCATGCTAAAAAGCGAACTTTATTTTACCTACATGTCGGAGGCTTGTCAAGCGAACACGATCTGCCCCAATAATCTGGTCGTTTCACAGGAAACATTTCATTTTGAGCTAGGAATGCCTTAGTGATGTCATTTTTCGTTGCTCTCAATCTTAAAAAGTGATTGATTATCATTATGATATGTATATGTGAAATCTAATTTATTCCCTAGCAAAGCCAGTGGTATCCAGTGACGCCCGTCTGGCCACATCCTCTCATATGGAATTTCGTGAATATTGAACCAAAAAGGTTTTACTTCCGAACTCTCTTTGGGGAAACCCTCCCAAGCGTTTAACCTGTATACATAGACAAAGTGGTCCCAAGCAGGTCTCGCGGGAAACAGGAAAGTTAGCGTGCCCACTTTCTTTAGTTGACTAGGTAAAGCAGTTATGCTGGTTTCTTCCCTTAATTCTCGGATCACAGCCTGTTCAATTGTCTCAGAAGCTTCAATTTTCCCTCCGAAACCAACAAGTTTCCCTTCTCCGAACCCCTTTTTCTTTAATCCAAGTATTATTTTTTGGGGGGGATCCCCTTCCACCAATAAACATATCGTTGCAAATTTCATTTACTTGCTCTCGATTTGCTGGGATGTTTTGGTGAGAATTCCTGGGTGTGAAATTTTATATGGTCAACAGGTGCACATACATATTGACCGATCCTCTGAGGGGGTGAATAATGGATCAATAACATATTAAGTCAAAAGCGGTTCACAATTCAAGTGCAGATCGGCAATTTCTATCCAGGCCTCTTCTAGATTCTCTAAAGTACCGGCTTGCAACCGGCCTGATTTTCTGAATGATGCGAATTGGTTGTCAATCCAGATAACTAATCCGAGAGGGGGTGTCGGCATGCATTGGGTCTTCAAGGCTACTTGACCATCGATCACAAAACTTAGGCTACTGCTTTGCCAAAAGATTGCAAAATTATGCCAGTCGGTTGGTATGATATCGCAAGTTACTGCCTCTTGATGGATATACTTCCGTGCAATTTTCCTTAGAAAACGTGCCAGTGGTGGAAAAAGCAGCAGCGCTGAAGCAGGAGTGCCAATAAGCCTCAATACGAGCGCAGTGTTTGGTGACTGAAATACAGCGGCTAGGCAACCGTTCGCAGGCAGGTCGTCACGTAGGGAAAGATAGTTTTCTTGGGAAGCGAAAAAGAACCAGGCAGTATTTGGTAGAGCTGGATATCGCCGAGTTCCGCCGCTAAATCCCAACTTCAGGCTAAATGGGTCATTCCAGTAACCAACCCCCCATGTCCCTGGAATCTGAGCAGAAGATGCACGGGCTTTGAAAGTAACTGATGTTGGTGGGGAGTGAGGAAACATTTGGCGAGGCAGATTCGAGAAATTATCAAGCTGCGCCAGTCGGTACTCCCCAGCGGGTCCTGCAGGAATCCAGAGACGACGAATATTCGTATGCGCTTTGCTGATAGCAGCACCACAGGTATGGTGCTCAGCTAGTTGATCTTTTGTTTCGTACATTGCGAACATGCGTAGGTGTTTATTGTTATGGTTGGGTAGAGAATTATTGCGGTAAGTGTTATCCGATTATTGCCATTAGATGTCCGCTGTAAATAGTTTTTGGCAGGAATTTAACCGATGAAGTATAATCAATTTTGGCTAGGAGGCATTATGGAAATAGTTTATCATGGGCATTCTTGTTTTAGACTTACTGAACGTGGGCTTGCCTCAGTGGTTACTGATCCTTATGACCATGAAGAAGTAGGCTACAGCCCATTAAAACTGCGAGCAGATATCGTCACCGTAAGTACCCAAACGCCAGGGCACAATTACGCGCAGGTAGTAAAAAATAAGTCCCATACCTTAACTGGTCCGGGGGAATTTGAGATTGGCGGGGTATTCATAACTGGTGTCCAGACTGATGGTAAAACGAGACGAAATCCGGCTATCAAGCGGAATACGCTTTTCGTTTTTGATTATGAAGGTGTCACCGTAGCTCACCTGGGTGATATTCGCAGGGTACCTAGTCAAACGGAGATCGAAGCACTCGGAACGGTCCACATTGCCTTGGTGCCAGTAGGCGGAGGTGACGGGTTAAATGCTGCGAAAGCAGCGGAAGTTGTTAGCTTGCTGGAACCCGGTTTGGTAATTCCCATGTATTATGCCACTCCAAATACCAAATTAGATCTAGCACCACTGGGCAAATTCCTGAAGGAAATGGGTCTTGGGACTGTTGAACCAATCAATTCTTTAAAAGTGTCACGCAGCAATGTGCCTGATGAGACGCGAGTTGTTGTTCTGGATTACAATCACGGGTAGTGTGGAGCGCAGATCATGGCAGTAAAATTATTGATGACGTGGGATATATTACCTGGTCGTGAGCAAGAATACTTTGAATTTGTAGTGCGTGATTTTCTACCTGAGATCCAAAAACTAGGGTTAGAACCGAGCGATGCATGGTACACGATGTATGGGGATCAGCCCCAAATCATGGCGGCGGTTCAATCAAACAGTATCGACAATTTACAAGAAGTAATCGATTCTTCGGCGTGGGATCAGCTGATATTAAGCCTGATGGATTATGTGGAAGAATTTGACTATAAAATTGTTCGAGCCAAATCGGGTTTTCAATTGTAATCTTATATCATCCTAATTTTTTCCCTGGATTACTCGATCAGCGGGTGATCCAGGTTTCTTTAATTATAAAATGCTGCAAACTATAGCTGACTCATTGTTAGAATGGTATCACGTTCACAAACGCCGTTTACCATGGCGAGAAAGCCCACAGCCATATGCCATCTGGGTTTCTGAAGTAATGCTCCAGCAAACACGCGTTGAAACTGTAATTCCTTATTTCTCACACTGGATGGAGCGTTTTCCAACGATTCAGATACTAAGTAAGGCCTCCCAACAAGAAGTGTTGATGGCTTGGGAAGGATTGGGGTATTATCGCCGAGCGCGAAATCTTCACCGATCTGCCCAGATCGTCTGTCAACAATATAATGGTCATCTTCCTCAGGACGGTAAAAAGTTAACCGAACTACCTGGGATTGGGGCTTATACAGCAGGAGCAATTGCTTCTATAGCATTTGGCATGGATGAGCCGGCCGTTGATGGCAATGTTCGTCGGGTCTATTCACGACTGTTCAATATATCGACTCCAATGCATACTCCTGAGTTTATCGATCGAGTTCAAGGTATTGCCAAAGAACAACTCCCGGCAGGGCGCGCCGGTGAATATAATCAAGCATTGATGGATTTAGGCGCGATCGTATGCATGCCTCGCTCGCCGGATTGCCGTCAATGCCCGTTGGTAGAACAATGTTTGGCTCACAAAGTCAACCTTCAAGAAACACTCCCAGTTAATTCGCGTCTCCGTAAGGTGCCCACGCGGGTTGTCACGGCAGCAATTATTATCTGTGGAGAAGAGATTTTATTGGCAAAACGTTTTAAAGGTGGTTTGCTGGGTGGGCTGTGGGAGTTTCCAGGAGGAAAAACTCTTCCTGGGGAGGATCTGTCGGCGTGTCTCAAACGAGAGATTTCTGAAGAGCTTGACATTGAGATCAAATTGATCAAGCCGACCGGCATCTATCAGCATGCATATACTCATTTTCGCGTCGTCCTGCACGCTTTTTTTTGTCGCCCCCAGGGTGGACGTCAACCAAGACCATTAGGGGTTGAGGAATTTCGTTGGGTTACAATCCCGGAATTGATTGATTACCCGATGGGCAAGATCGATCGACAAATTGCTAACGAAATTTCGCAGAGTCAGGAACTGCTGTTTTCTGGGCGAATAAAAAGATGATATTAGGCAAGACTTATGCTTATCGTTGACTCCCACCAAGATATCGCCTGGAATCGGCTTTCATTTGGAAGGGATATCACCCGCTCTGCCCGCGAGACGCGTAGAATCGAAGCCGGGCGAAGTGGCGCAGCTCACATTGGTGATGCTTTGGTGGGCTGGTCCGACTACCAACAAGGGCGAATTGCCTTGGTCTTTGCAACCTTGTTTGTTACTCCTGCACACCGAGTTGAGCATGAATGGGACAACCAATACTATCTCAACAGCGATCAAGCTCATCATCTCTATCGTGCGCAGATAGATTTTTACCAGTATCTTTTTGAGACCTACCCTGATTACTTCCGTTTCATTAAAACGTGTGGAGACCTTGAAGGTGTATTAGAACCGTGGTATTCCTATGACTGCGACCACCCGCACATGCGTGTTGGTAAAACAAGCGATGTGGCCCTTGAGAACGAGAACCTTCCCGACCTTCCTGTTGGTGTCGTCCTTTTAATGGAGGGAGCAGAATGTGTCAGGGATCCAGGTGAGTTGGGCGAATGGTGGGATCTTGGTGTGCGTTTGATTGGTCCGGCTTGGGCGAGCACCCGTTTTTGTGGCGGCACGAATGAACCCGGACCACTAACGAAAGAAGGATATGCTTTGCTAGATGGGATGGAGGAGCAGGGTTTTATACTCGATGTCAGTCATATGGATGAACTAGCGGTGCTGCAATCTCTTGACCAATACCCTGGCAAAATTGTAGCTTCACATGCAAATGCTTTAAGTTTGCTAAAGGATTCCAACAGCAATCGTCATTTGTCAGATCGGGTCATACGCGGTTTAATTGAACGTGATGGGGTAATCGGTGTTGTGCCAACCAATGATTTTTTAAAGGTGGGCTGGAAGCGCGGGCATAAACGGGAGCTTGTCAGCATCTCTGATTATATTGATCATATCGACCATATCTGTCAGCTGGCAGGAAGGGCTCACCATGTTGCTCTTGGGAGTGATTTTGATGGTGGATTTGGGTTGCAATCTGTCCCGCCTGAAATCGATACCATTGCTGATTTGCAAATAGTGGACAATTTACTTCGAGAGCGTGGTTATAACGAAGAAGAGATTTCCGCTATAATGGGGAAGAACTGGATAAGTGTGCTTGAGGAGTGCTTACCATAGGACTGATGGAAAAGAGAATATCACAGAATAATGGTTCTATGAGAATCAGGGTTGGAATAAGTATCACAATCCTTGGATTCTTAATATTCTTAATTGGAGTGGACCCGGGAATCTTTGGAGTAGACCGTAGCCCGGTAACGGGTTTTCTGCAAATAGCGGTGTTCTTATTTGGATTAGCATTAATTTGTATTGGGGGCTATATGAGCTTAATCTCGCTGTGGAATGGTAGAGAGAAATCTATAGGTGCTGATATTGGTATGAGATTAGTAAGTACTGGGTATGTTATTGCCGTTGCCTCTGGAATGGCAGACATCTTCGGCTTTGGAACTCAGCCGCTTCCGGCCATCCCTTACTTTGGTTGGTGGCAGGCCCTCGGTGTGATGATTGGGGAGATCACGATTGCATTAGGATTCATCCTTATGATTCCATATACTGCCTCTGATGGATTAGGGTAAACATACACATCCAGAATTTAGTTATTGAACCGTAATATTGCGAGCAACAAAGCCGTGATACATTAATTTTCACGGCTTTGTTGTTTAAAGCGGATAGAGGCTAGTAGACCTAACTTAATACATCCAACATTTCTTCATTAGATCCGAATTTGAACGCTTCAAGATGATTTACTCGTGCTTCATTCTCTTCAATTTCCTTCAGCTTTTTGATATCATCTTTGCTTATTATGCGTTTATTCGTTTTTGAAAGATGATTAGCCAATTCAAGAATTACATCATCTGGGTTGCTTAATGTAGGCTGCGTGGATAGGTAACCCAAGGTTGCCAGCGCACCTCGCTCACCATCCTTGCGAGCAACGCCGACTAGTCCATGACTGGCTTCTCTTGACCACCCAACCATATAGATATCGTCCAGTGGTTTTTCGTTAACATAATCGTAAGCTTCGTAAGAGATGCCATCAATCGGGAAGTGGGGATTTTCATTTTTTACGAATTCATTCCATTGGATTGGGAGACCAAAAGTGTCATCAACTCGATCTCCAATACAGAAGATGACGGTATCAACATCTAGCACACGTTTCACACCAGTTCCTTTTGCTTTGGTATCACCGTTTCGTGGTAGGAGGGTTGTCTCTTCGATCTCTAAGCCGCACACTTGATCAGTCCCATTATTCAGGATGCGTGTTGGTGAAGCTAAGAAATCAAACCTAAAGCGCGTATTAGAAACAGATTCTTCCGCTTTCGCTTGGGCAGCCAAAATAAAATCCTTCGCTGCTTGTGGGTCCTGACCCAAAGATTCCATCAGGGGTCTAGCACATTCAATCTCAGCATCAAGCGCCTTCAGGTCGAGATTGGCAATTGCTGATTCCATTTCTTTCTTGGCAAATTTCACTTCTGCTGGACCTCGTCTGGCGACAGCGATTACCTCGTCGACCTTGATTGTACGGATAAGCCAGCGAGCGATATCTAACATCACATTTCCCACCCCGATTATGGCGACTCGTTGCCCAATATAATATTGCTGTTGGCTAAATGGGGGCAAGTCATTGTAGTAATATACGATGTCTTTCGCGTGATAAACGCCTTTCGGTGTATCTTCACCTGGCAGCCCCAGCCACTTCGTTCCTTGTGCTCCAACGGCAACCACGATAGCTTGGAATCCCAGCCGCCGCAGCTCGTTCAGGCTAAGATCACCAGATTCAGCTACAACCGTATTACCAAAGTAATCTATAGCAGGGTTTTCCAGGATCTGGAAAAATTGTTTCCGCAGGCCGTTTTTCATCTTATATTTTGTTGGATAGATGCCATACTCAGCTAATCCACCTGGCTTGATATCTCGATTGAGTAAAGCCACTCGCACACCGTTCATTGCAAGCTGTCGTGCTGCGTACAGTCCAGCTGGTCCTGCTCCGACAACTGCCACTGCATACCTAGACTGGTTTTCTAGGCTCATGTTTTCCTCCTCCTAAGTGATCATTTGGTAATTTACGAGCATTCCACAGCTCATACACTATACGTATTATATAAAGAGGGGCAGGATAAAACAAGTTACTTAGTTCACGGATATATTAGCATTCACAAGCAGATTATGATGATGTGCATTGCAGCCATTGGGTGATTCACCCCAAGTTGGTTTCGGAGCGAACCAAATCGAATCCAAAAATTATGGCTAGATTCAGAGACAAAAAATATATGATTTCTAGATGCTTTATGGAAATTTTTTGAGAGCCAAATTTTTTTAGTGTATTTACGGTTAATGTGAAGGTGATATCTAGAAACTGTGAACGGCTCGTATGGTTATAATATGTCTGACAACGAGTAGGAAAGGTGCTTATGAGTAGAGTAGTTACCGGGATAGATATGGTCGACATCCCTCGTTTGGATGGGGTATTGGAACGGCATGGAGACCGATTTCTCCTACGGGTTTATACGGAGAACGAACTCTCTCAAGCTGGAAACCGTACAACATCTTTGGCGGCTCGTTTTGCGGCAAAAGAAGCTGTTGCTAAAGCACTCGGCACAGGTATCGGCCGTGTTGGTTGGCGGGATATCGAGATATTACGCTCCGGCGATGGCCAACCAACTTTGCATTTATACGGCAGGGCTGTGGAAATAGCGGTGGACTTGGCGATTTCATCTTGGTCAGTGAGCCTCACCCATACGCGGAATACGGCGGCAGCAGTTGTTGTCGGTATTCGTGAATATTGACCAGAATGGTAATAAGGAACTGGGGGATAGGCTGGCAGGCTCAATCCTGGATCTAAAGAACTGATCGATCATTAACCGGCCGTTTCTTCCAAGTTTTTCCACTTGTGTGATTATTCAGCTTGTATCTCTTTTATGGATTCAAGCCGTGATTTCAAGAATTCATATGCAGCAGGTAGTACAGAAATTAGGATAATTGCTAGAACCACAACGGTGAAGTTATCCTGGACAAAAGGCAATCTACCGAAATAGTATCCACCAAGCGTGAATACAGCTACCCAGACAATTCCCCCAACGATGTTATAGAGTAGAAACCGCCCGTAAGTCATCGCGCCAACACCGGCAACAAAGGGAGCAAATGTGCGTATGATTGGGATGAAGCGCGCTAGGATAATGGTCTTGCCACCATGTTTTTCGAAAAATTCATGAGTACGGTCAAGATATTCCTTTTTTAGGAACCGAATATTCCCACTGAAGGCACGTGGTCCGATATAATGACCGACCCAATAATTTACCGTGTCTCCCAAGATTGCAGCTGCGCTGAGGATTAAAATCAGCAACCAAACATTCAGTGCTCCCATACCCGCGAAGGTGCCGGCTGCGAACAATAGCGAATCACCCGGTAAAAATGGAGTTATCACCAATCCAGTTTCCATAAATATGATTAAGAATAAAAGTCCATATGTCCATGCGCCGTAATTCTTGATGATTTCAGCCAAGTAATCATCGATGTGTAAAAAGAGACTGATAATTTCTGATATTTGGTCCATTCGTTTTTACCTTTTTCAACCGCTATGGGAAGCGGGAGATTCGCTGTCAAGGCGAGTGAATTTTTTGTTAATAACGCGCCGGGATTATACTATAGCTATGAATGTGGGTTTTTAGCGACCATCTAGTATCCTCATTTTTTTGTTTAACCATAGCAAACTAAAGAATGCTCCAACAGCTAGCAACACCAACAAAAATGGAGTGTTGCTCCCAAACGCGTTCCAAGCAGTATCTTTGAATCCAGTGGTTTGTAATTCACTAAATTCGGTTGCTAAATAGAACAATGTCAATCCATTCCATAAACCATGGATTCCGACTGCCAATAAGTATATTATTGGCAGTCGGATATATCGGTGGTCCTGCCAACTTGCGGCTAGACCCCAACCCATCAAGCCAGCAGTGAGGATATGAATAGCGCCCGTACCAATACGTGCTGCAACAACGATGCCCCATTCTTGGCTGTTTACTGACATACCCAGGCTCTCCACTAACGCAAATCCTGCACCGCTTAGCAAACCGGCAGAATATCCTGCAGCTGGAGAAAGTTTATGACCGAATAACAGCCATACCCCAATGGGTTTAATAAGTTCTTCGAGTAGCGGGACGATAATTGCTACGAATGTAAATATGACATACATCGATACGGGTTTAAATAGAAGGGGCTCAATTTGATCGAGGAATACTTCGGGAGATTGAGACGCGTAATCAAAAGATTCTACCAGTGTAGATATCTCTGCGAGGAGTTCTGGATCACTGGCGAGGACGATAACACCCCCGAGCATGATGATAACTATCGCCGCAAATTCAAAAGCAAATATGAGCAATGGTGCCAGGAGCATCCCAGCATCAAAAACACCCCAATATCGCTGTGGAGTACCGTTTGGCAAGTTGCGGAGACCAATATATGTGAGCCACGCAATCGGCAGCCCAATCGTAAGTATATGTATTGGCGGTAAGAGCAACCAAGCGAGATCAGTGTACTCCGTGACGAGATATCCTGCGATGTATATAAACGGCAAGGTAAAAATGAGTCTCGTCGGGCGCAGAGGATTCCATTTTATAGAAGAAGGCGGTAGCGTACGATGTAGCAATCGTGCCCCGGCGAAGATGGCAGATGGAACGACCAGCACCCCGACGAAAAAAGTGCTTGCGGATAAAAGCGAGTACTGTAGGGCGGCTAACGCACCGGTGGGGTTTTGGAACAGCTCCAGCAAACCTGCCAAGGCAGATACCAATGAAGTTCCCCACAAACTTATAATCGCCACTGTTGCTAGACAAAATTGAAAGACAGATTGCCAGTGTAGTGGGGTACGTCTGGCTGTGCCTATGTGTTCTGTTTTGGTGGTGTGCATAATTATGATCAATAAATCCATTAATGAACCCAATTGCTGGCTGAGCAGTTAGCTACTCAACCAGCAATCAGCTCTGTTAATAGGCAGCTGAATTTCTATCGCGTGTCTATTGTTATCGTTAAAATCTGGTCCCCGGGAGGTATATCCAAGCCTGATGAAGGATCGCGTGCTGTTATGCTTTCTGCAACATCCATACCAGAGATCACCCTTCCAAAGATGGTATACCCGCCATCTAAATCAGGTCTGGGTCTGTAGGTTATAAAAAACTGACTGCCGTTGCTGTCAGGTCCTGCATTTGCCATGGCTACGAGGCCTGCTTCGTCAAATGCCATATCGGAGGATTCATTCACAAACGCATAGCCAGGTCCTCCAAAACCAGTGCCACTCGGATCACCTGCTTGAGCGATTGAACCGGGTAAGACGCGGTGGAATGTGACGCCGTCATACCATCCTTCTTCTGCGAGGAAGATAAAGTTGTTCACAGCAATCGGAGCTTTATCAGGGAACAATTCTATGACGACATCACCTTTTTCAGTACTTATGGTGGCTACATACTGTTTTGATGGATCAATTGTCATTTTCGGACAAGATGTAAATTGTATTTTCTCCAATAATGTTAATTCTGTGATTGCAGAAATGTACGCTTCACTGAATGGCATATCATTCGGCCAAAGCTGCCCATTGATCAGCAGTAGCGGAGTACCAGGCAATCCTGAAGCGACACCGTGCTCATATGCTTCCGCTACCAAAGTTGCTACTTCGTCGCTTGTTAAATCTTTCGCAAACTGCTCTTCATCCAGTTCCAACTCGACAGCCTGCTGGATAGCCCACTCTGAAAACTCTGCCTCACTCATGGGAGACCACTCGGACTGTGTAGCGTAGAGCAGGTCGTGCATAACCCAAAACTTACCTTGTAGACCTGCTGCTTCTGCTGCTTGTGCAGATAGGGTTGCCAAGTCATGTATGCTGATCAGCGGAAAGTGGCGATATACAATTTGAACGTCGTTGGGGTACTTATCTTTGATTCGCGCCAGCACGGGCGCAAGCGATGCGCAGCCCGGTCACTGGAAGTCACCATATTCAATTATCGTAACATATGCGTCGCTAGAGCCGAATACCCAATCCTGGTCACTTGCAGTTGGGAACATCGATTGTTGAGTGGGGCCAGGAGTTGGGAAGGGGCTTTCAACAGTGCAGCCCGTATTCGGTTCTCCTTGGGAGTTGAGTGCCTCGCTAGTCGATGTAGGACTGATCGCAACAGCCGTAGCAGATGGTGTTCGCGGGGCGGTTGCTGTGGGTGCATAAGTCGGTTCGATAGTTGGGGAAGTTCTGCTGCTACAACCTAAAAGGATAAGCATAAATAGGAACAGGGTTAGGGAGATTTTTTTCAAGTTGTTTCCTCCAATGAGCGATTGTTCTGATGTTTGACACGGTGCTGTAACATATTATGGATCACGCATACAAAAAGAGATTTTACCAGTCCTCAAATTACCTGATATGAACGTTATGGATAGGGTCAAGGTCATTTACTGACCTCCTTTTGGAGCTGTTCAAAAGAAGTCATCCAGGATATGCGCTTGATGAACTCTGCTAGCGTATCGCTATCAACTCGCAGCTGACGAACGGCTTCTCCAACGGGATCTTCGCCTGCCGGACCACCGGGCTCATCGGCGTAAGCACCGTGGAAAGCAAAATAAGCTTGATTTAGCTTGCGAATTTGATAACCATTTTCCCAAAAAAACAACCGCCTCGCTTCCATATAAGATTCTGCTTCCTCTACTCTGCCTTCCACTAACAGTTCGTCCGCGGTTTCACGCGTCATTCGCATTTCTGCCCGGAAGTCAAATACTGGTTCATCAAATGCCTCATCCACCGGATAAGCTTCTATCTCCTGCTGGGGTGGCAATAGATCTTGGTAGAACTGTTCCATGAGTAATAAGCCAATCTCTTTTCCAGCAATGGCAGCAGCTGTCTCATTCATCGTACGCAGTTCGGGGCTGGTAAGGTAATTTACCCCCAATGGTCGGAGAGATAAAAAATTGTGAATCCATTCATGTGCGATCACTTCTGTAAGCCAGTTTATGTCGCTTGTTCGGTTGATCATGGTTGGATATACCCCTATTCCACCAATTCGGACTACCAAAGAAGACACATCTAACGCTTTATCCACCCTCGATTCAAGGGCAATTTGTTCTTCAACAGATATATCTGGACTGATTGAAATGTTCGCGTCTTGTTTTATTTCATCTCTTGGGGAGACGATTAATGCATGTGGCAATGCAGTGGTGTGAAAGAGTACTGGGGGAACTGGTTGTCCTGCAAGCGTTAATCCGGCTTGGGCGGCTATATTGGACAACTGTGTCTGGAGAATTGATTCTGTTATAGGCGCAATCTCTGAACGCCGTTCGTTTAGATCTTCAAGTTCAGCCCGATAATCGGCTGAGGCTTGATCAGGATCTTGAATATCAGGATCAGCATATATCATAGATATAAGGTATTCGAGTTCTTGAATGCGCCCAACTAAATCCAGGTATTCTACTGCCAGTTTTTGGTTACCTTCCGGTGGCAGATAACTTTGGACACCCAAGGCGATTTGGTTAAGCTTAACGATCAGAGCATCCGTAGTCCAAGTGACATAATCGAACTCAATCTCGCGGGTAAAGGCGCGTATATTTTCTACTTGCTCACCAGGATATACTGCACTAGCGGTGAGTAGAACGATAGATATTGCGATCAGGACGATCAGTCTCAGTATCTTTCTCATCATACGCATTAGCCTCTTGATACGGAGCAACGCTATGATGATAATAGCCCACTGGAATGTAGTCAATTATGCCTGCATTAAGGCTTTCTCATGTCATGCTATAATCAGCGGCGATGAATTTTCTCATAACCGGTGTTGCCGGATTCTTGGGCGCAGCGCTCGCAAATAAACTGGCCCGTGAAGGTCATCAAGTTCGAGGTATTGATGACCTATCAACGGGCAATCCGCAAGCCTTATCACCAGATGTCCATTTCACCCGCGGGGATGTCAATGATCGGCCCAAATTGTGGACATTACTTCAAGATGTGGATTGTGTTTACCATTTAGCCGCGCGGGTTTCTGTGCAGGAGTCAGTTCTTTATCCTCGCGAGTACAACGCTACAAATGTAGGTGGTACTGTTAGCTTGATGGAAGCCATGCGTGATGTAGGTGTGCGTCGGGTTGTCTTCATTTCATCGGGTGCGGTTTATGGCGATCAAGACCCACAACCACTGCAGGAGAGTATTCACCCAAATCCACGCTCACCCTACGCGGTATCTAAACTTGCTGCCGAGTATTATGTGCGGACAATTGGCGATTTATGGGGAATGGAAACGGTTAGTTTGCGGGTATTCAATGCTTATGGCCCCGGACAGCACTTACCTGCTTCCCATCCGCCAGTGATTGCACATTTTCTGCGACAGGTGATGCGTGGTGGCACTTTGGTCGTGCATGGCGAAGGGAAACAAACGCGCGACTATGTATTTCTAGATGATGTAGTCCGTTGTATGATAGCTGCATCTACTGCATCCGATATCAACAGCCTTGTGATCAACGTTGGCAGCGGCAACGAAACCAGTATTCGTGAAATTGTCCGCTTAGTGCTGCAGGAGAGTGGGGGTGATGCAGAGGTACTATACAGCCCGCGAACAAATCCAGGTGTATCGCGTATGTGTGCAGATCTATCACTGGCTAAAAAGGTTCTCGGGTACCAACCTAGCATTGCTCTAGAGGATGGTATTCGTTTAACCTTGGGACGAGACGCGCGCTTAAAGGGGGAATTACCAACGCGGCCGATCAATTAAACTGCCTGTGAAGGCTCACTTTACATATAGTTAACTGGAAATATCAAGTTTTTTTAAATTATGCCAGTGAGGGGTGACATCTGCTCTCTACCTATGCCAGTTATTTCTCCCCTTTGTCGTATAGTCTAGCGCCCGATATTAAAGCCTCAATCATGTGCAAGAAAATGGAGGCACCGACAGCATGTTACAGAACAATTAACATCTCTGTCGCGGTAGTAATAACCTTGTGGGCGCTGGTAATTGGTAATTGACCTGAGATATATCTATGAGGTAATGCGTAAATTGTGTAGACCTGCGTTTGGAAATCCACAAATATCTGACTGCTAGGACAACAACAACCAGTAGCCAAATGGATAAACAATTTTTCTAAGGAGGTCATCATTTCCTTTGAAAATAACCTTCGATGTGGCAGATTTGTCTACTGCTGATGACTCCCAAACCCCTGGTCAATTCTATTGTACAATATCTTGGTGGTACCGAAAGGCATTCTTGAACGCGAATTTTTCTCAAGGGACACCCTCCAAGTAGCAAAAGAACTCCTTGGAGCAAGGTTGATGCGGATGGTGGATGGCAAGCGATTGTCTGGTATTATCATTGAGACAGAGGCCTACCAGGGCGAGAAAGACTTAGCCTGCCATGCAAGGGCTGGAAAGACTCCAAGAACGCAGATTATGTATGGTCCACCTGGCTACGCATATGTTTACTTTACATACGGAATGCATTGGATGTTCAATATTGTTACTGAGCGTGAGGATGATCCAGCGGCAATCTTGATTCGCTCTTTGCTTCCGGTTGAGGGGATTGATTTCATAGCTAAGCAGCGTGTGGGAAGACCACGCTCAGAGTGGACAAATGGTCCAGCCAAGCTGTGTCAGGCATTCAATATAACCAGTGCTGAAAATGGCGTGGATATCTGCCAGCGTGGTGGTGCAATTTGGATAGAAAGATACCTGACAATACCAGATTCCTGCGTGACTAAATCCCCTCGTGTGGGGTTAAATAGAGTACCGGAACCTTGGAAAAGCATTGCTTGGCGCTTCCGGGTATGTGAAGAATTCTTATCGGATTAAAGTAAAGGTTTACATATTACTCATATGGGTTATATCATTGTAGTTTGGACGAAATGGAGATAAAAATGGGATTATTAGATGGTAAGGTTGCACTAATATTTGGGATTGCAAATTACCGGTCAATTGCCTGGGGGATTGCCAAAGCTTTTCATGATCATGGTGCAGCAGTAGGGTTGAGCTATGCTGGGGAAGTTTTGGAGAAGCGTGTACGACCGTTGGCGGAAGAGATCGGGGCTGAATTTGTTGAACCCTGTGATGTCACGGATGACGGGCAAATTGAGGCTGCAGCTGCAATAGCTGGTGATAAATTTGGGAATATTGACATCTTAGTGCACGCCATTGCATTTGCCAACCGTGATGAATTAAATGGCCCATATTATGACACCTCTCGTGACGGGTTCCACAAAGCCATGGATATCAGTGTCTATTCATTTACTGCCTTAGCGAGAGCTTTTCAACCGATACTACGTCCTGGTGGAGCGCTTTTAACGTTAACATACTATGGTGCTGAGAAGGTCTCTCCTCATTACAACGTGATGGGAGTTGCAAAAGCTGCTTTGGAATCTTCTGTGCGTTATCTGGCTTATGACCTGGGTGAACAAGGGGTACGGGTTAATGCGATTTCTGCAGGGCCGGTGCGTACACTTGCTGCGGCTGGTGTATCTGGATTTAAGACGATGTTCAGTAGATTTCCAGAAGTAGCCCCATTGCACCAAGGTATCACTATTGAAGATGTTGGTAATGCTGCAGTGTTCCTGTGCTCGGATTTAGCCGCCAAGACCACCGGTGAAGTGCTATATGTTGACTCGGGGTTCAATATTCTGGGTATTACTGAACCCGTTGAGTAGCCGGATAGCTTCCTATGTTCCGCAGGCGTGAAGATACAACCCCATTAGCATCCCAACCCGCTCCAACTGAGCGAGTTACTTCTGTCTTGGGGACGGGCATAAACTGGCATGGCAATCTGAGTGGCAGTGGAGGCGTACGTATTGAAGGCGCTTTTGAAGGTGATATTACTCTGAGAGGTTTATTGGTTGTTGGCGAAACGGGGCGGGTGACCTGTAAACACCTGCAAGCCAATGTAGTGATTGTTGCGGGTGCTGTACGGGGCGATATTACTGCCGAAAAAGTGGAAATTCGGGCAACCGGAAGAGTCTGGGGAGATGTCGTTACCGCAGCATTCTCAACTGAAGAAGGGGCATTCCTCCGCGGGCAAATCAGGATGGAAGATGAAGTAGAAGTAGCCATGAAAGAGTTGACGAAAGAGCAACCAGACCAAGATATGGATTCTGTTGAAGAAGAATGATTTAGCATAATTACTGGATATCTGAAAAGCCTCAGACGTTATCGTCTGAGGCTTTTGTATTTCACTGAGATAATATTTTAGTCATCATTTGTTGAGGATGTCTCTTCATCCGGCTCATCATCGCTGGCTACATCGTCTTCGGGATCATACTGCTCACTCTTACTTTCATCATCCTCATCGTCTTCGTCACTCTCCCCCCCATCCTCTTCATCGCTGCTGTCATCTGTTACATCTTCACTATCGGAATCATCCTCGTGATCACGAGCCTCTTCATCGTTTTGGTCCATTTCTTTGCTGTCATCGTCTGTTCCTTCTTCCCCGACTGCGTCCTTCATTACATCAATATCATCTTTAAGTTCTTTGTTTTCATGACCGTTCTCTCTATCTTCAAGAAGCTGAGTTTTGATATCCACCGAAAGTGGTTCAATTGACAGTGCGGATAAGGTGCCGTCCTGTCCAACCAGCACGGTTATCTGTGCCCAGCTTCCTTCAGTGATACCTTTGGCGATGATTGTACTGCTTGAGACTCGGATCGTTTTTCCATCT
>JBFENN010000036.1:0-23407 GCA_041551115.1 Anaerolineales bacterium | reverse complement strand
CAATAGAATTGCAGAATCCATCATACAACATTCATTGTTAAACCTCCTGATTAGCCTCTACTAAATAATAAGATATGATAAGTGGGAATACTTCTATTATTAAACTTTTCTCTGGATAAATTAGATAGCATATCTAGATATAAAGAGATTTTTCTGAGAGAGAACGATGCAGCATATCTAGTAGGTAGATACTATTCTACTGAGCTCAGAGTTTGACTAGTGTTATGATAAAGACTGAAAGTTTCATTCGATTTCCCGTTCCGGTAACTATGACATTGCATAAAGTATTCCGTCCGCGATCTTCTCTTCATATTCATACACATTTGATGGACACTAGGCTCACACGATGTTGAAAACGCAGTATGATGTGGAGGCGTCAAAGAAAACATTCGATATCGATAGGTGTCAGTATGGCAAGGGTTTGGTTTTACAATATTCCTTTCCACGGGCATGTCAATCCAACCACACCTTTAATGCGGGAACTGGTCCTGCGTGGCGAGGAAGTTACATATTTTTCCGGTCCAGCTTTCGAAAAGGTGATTTCAGCCACTGGCGCCCGGTACCGTGCATATAAAAACCTGGGGGCATTCGAACAATCACGTACAGTAGCTCACATCATACATTTAGGCAATCTCGTTGCGGAAACAATGCATGCATTGCTTCCGGAAGTACTATCTGCAGTTGAGGCCGAGAAACCAGATTACTTGATCTTCGATATGAGTGCGCCATGGGGAGGCGTTGCCAGCCGCAGGTATGGGATACCCGCTCTGGCGAGTTTCCCTCACCTGCCCTTCCATTGGCGCACGATCTTTAACGACAAGCGTGTTTTGAGTAAGGCAATCCAGAGCATAAAACCGGGTTTCGGCTATTGGCGGCAACTGCGGCGGCAAACCGCAATGATCATCAAAGATTTCAAGCTGCGTGACCCGAAAGATATTAACGTTCTCTCCAGCTCGGCAGCATTAAATATCGTTTTCTCAACGCGCTATTTCCAGCCTTATGAGCGGCACTTTGATGAGGCTTACCTTTATGTGGGTCCGGAGATTGCAACTGAGCGACAGGACGAGCCGCTTGAGATAAGGCAAGATGCGGGACAGCTGTTAATATACATTGCTGTGGGGACGGTTTATCGAGCCGACCTGCAGTTCTTCCAGCACTGCCAGCAGGCTTTCGATGATAAGCGATATCGTGTAATAATGTCAGTTGGCAAGGCGATCAACCCTGCTGATTTAAGTCCTTTCCCTCAGAATTTCACGGTCGCACAGTATGTGCCCCAACTGGCGGTGCTGGATCATGCGGATGTTTTCATCACGCACGGAGGCATGAACAGCATCAGCGAGGCAGTCTACTATGGGGTACCGATGATCGTGGTGCCGAATACAATTGAGCAGGCGCTTAACGCCGCTCGGATCGAGCAGCTGCACGCGGGGATTTATTTAGAGCCTGACCGACTTTCTCCGGGTATTTTATTGCGGGCGGTTGAATCGATATTAGCTGACCCAAGGATCATTAACGGAATTGAGGAAATCAAACTATCATTCCTTTGAGCTGGGGGTGTAAGCAGCGCCGTAGATGCTATCAAGATTTTTAAGCAGCAGCACGGTCTAGCATAAAGTGGTGTTTTGCAGTGCCATTAGACCGGATCACTTATACCACTTATCACCTGTAGATATCCGATAAGGTTGCCCAAAAGCGCTGATTTCATCCCATTCGTGTCTCGATTAATTTCAAACCGGGCGCATCAACAGCAGCTTTCTGTTTGGGGGATCAGCCTACCTTTGATTCTAGATTCTATGCCAGTCCCGTCTAATGGAAGACTCACGCGATCAGCAGGTGAACTTTGGCCGCTCTCCCGCTCCCTTTGCATGGCAGCAGCAAATCGGGATCGAAGCCTGCCAATTACCCCATTCCGAAATTGATCCCCAAATCCGCTACAATGAATCCCATATCTTGAATGGACACCTCCATGTCTGTGACGGCGTGTTGTTGCTGATCCGTGAGCGTACTTTTAGTCTTGTCGAGTACAACATCGATTTTTTTTGTCGGCAGTAGTCTCATTTTTGGAGAAGCTGCATACGGGTTCAAGCAGCAGGAGAGCTTGAGCTTGCGGAGGTGATAGTGGATATGCGCTTGTCCTAAGTATATGCTTCCCAACAGCTAATTCGGTCATCATCGGTAGTTCAGATGGACCTTATACAAGAGATTCTGAAGGCACTTCTATAGAAGAAGGATCCAGTTCTGATCCAGAAAATGCGCTGCTAAAAATTACCAGGATGATTAATCGCGAATTGGGAATGGGCTATCTTTGACATCGATTTGTTCCTCATGACTTCTATCTAGATTAGTAAAATGTGTTTATTTTTTTCTACACGATACCGTCATGATGTTCTGAGAACATGTATTTTCGATTTAGATAGTTCTTGGGTTTAATAGAAAGAACCGCTCACATAATGAGATAAGCGGCTCATGTACTTGCGGCTAGGGAATATTGAATATTTTATTTGATGCTCAGGGCGATGCTTAGCCTACCTGACCGCTAAGATATTCAACAATTGCATCCAAGAGCAGAACTGGAATCCCCAAACCTGCCTGACGAGAACCACTACGCTCTGCGAGAGCGGTTGCGCGTTGTTCAGGGGAGAGATCCGTCTCGCCTCCAAAACCACCAACCGGACCGCCATCACCGGGACCGGATCCGCCTGGACCACCTCCGAAACCTCCATCAGGGAATTGACCGCTCTCACGCATGGCTTGCATCGTTGCCTGCATCTCTGGTGTCATATCACCAAATCGGCCAGCCATACTAAAATCGAGTCCTAAATCTTCTGCGATCTTACCTATATCATCAAATGAGAGATCCATACTGGCGATTAATTCAAGCTGGGCAGGTGTCATGGTATCTTGTATCTGGGAGACGACAGCCTGCAGTTCTTCCGCAGCAACGGTCTCACTATGGCTCAAGCTGCGTAAGGCTTTCCATAAAGTCAGCAATTCTACAGCCTGCTCGGGAGGAATAGCTTGTTCAGTATCTGCCAACTTCAAGATCCCGAGCGCGAGCTGCATTGCCCGGGGAGTCTCCCGAGAGCTGTTAAGATTGGGGGCAACTTGTGAATCGTCAGCTTGCTCTGGATTAGTCCCCTCAGCAGATCCCGATACCTGCTCAACCGCCTGGTTGATGCCAGTCTGTTGAGTTGTCCCGCACGCGGTCAGAACTATCAAACTTATTATGATCAGCCCGATCCATGATGTGGATCTTTTCATGGTCTAATTTCCTTTCTTGTTGTGATTATTGATATGCTTAGGTGGACAATATCACGATCGTATCACTCGTGTCGTAAAGCCTGAATCGGATCAAGTTGAGCTGCTTTGTTGGCAGGATAGTAGCCAAAGAATATTCCTACGGCTGCGGCGGATCCAAATGCCAGCAGGATAGAGGTTGGCACAATCACGGTCGGCATATCGCCGACTTTGCCGAATAGCCAGGCGCCAGTGATGCCGACGAATACACCGATTAACCCACCAATAAGACTCAATAACAAAGCTTCCGTGAGGAACTGCGAGCGGATATCATTGGGGCTTGCACCAACCGATTGGCGGATTCCGATTTCGCGAGTACGCTCGGTTACGCTGACCATCATGATATTCATAATACCGATTCCGCCCACGATCAGAGAGACTGCTGCGACCCAGGCCAGCAAATTGCGGAATGCTTCGGTAGTGGCTTCTTGGGTTTGAATGATGTCCTGCTGCGTGGTAATAATAAAGTCAGGTTCTTCCAGACTGACATCATGGCGTTTGGCCAGCAGCAGCTCAGTTTGCAAGATGATGTCTTCGATCGGTATCTGATCATCTACTTTCACATATATCAGGCGTACTCGGTCACCCATTACGCGCGCCATCATCGATGGAGTAAATTTCTGAAAGACCACGGTGATGGGCAGGTAGATGCGTGAATCAAAATCTGTGTTCCCGACCATGCCACGTTCATCGAATACACCAATAATGGTGAACTTTGTAGAGCCAATGGTTACAGATTGACCGACTGGTGGTATGCTCCCAAAGAGTTCTTCTGCTATACTAGCACCTAGCACGGCAACCTTCTGGTTGCGATCCAGATCTGTCTCAGTCAAGTAGCGCCCAGCTTCAACCGTCATATCTCGGACCGATGGGAAATCAGGGGTCGTGCCGAGGATGGATACCCCCTCGAGCGTAACCCCGTCTGCCTTAACGGTATCTGTGCTACCTTGTTCGACTGCAACTGCGATCACACCATTGACTTGTTCCGCTATGGCGAAGGCATCATCATATACCAAACCGTCAGAGCTTTCCATTCCACCCTCTCTACCAAGCCCACCCCGGCTGAAATTTGCCTGCACAAAAATCAAATTTGATCCTAACCCCGTAATTTGATCCTCAATAGTTTGCTCAGTACCAGCACTGATAGAGATCATGATGATCACTGCAGCGACACCGATAATCACTCCCAACATTGTCAGCAGTGAACGAAGTTTATTTTTGGTCAAACCTTTATATGCGATTTGGATTACTTTAGATAGCCGCATTTTCAACCTCTTTTTGAGCAGGAGCGGGAGAAAAATGTCCATTTTTATGGTCAGTGTCGATGACCCCATCTCGGAAACGGATAATCCGCTGAGCGAATGCGGCGATATCATCGGCATGTGTCACCATAACAATCGTTCTGCCCTGGGAGTGTAAATCGGCTAGCAAGGCCATAATCTCTTCACCAGATTTTGTATCCAGATTTCCGGTAGGTTCATCTGCTAGGATAAGTACAGGATCATTGACAAGCGCCCTAGCAATCGCCACCCGCTGCATTTGCCCGCCGGATAATTCTTGTGGTTTGTGCTGCACACGGTCCGCCAAGCCAACCGCACTCAAAGCTGCTCTGGCTTTTTCGGTTTGCATCGCATCAGTCAGTTTTCCATTGCGGTTGTACAGCAACGGCAGCATGACGTTCTCCAGTGCTGATGTTTGGGCAAGCAGGTTGTAGGACTGGAAGACGAACCCCAGGTTTTTACTACGGATAATGGCTAGCTGAGTTTTGTCTAAATTGCTGACATCTTTCCCGGCAAGCAAGTATTTTCCCGAGGTTGGCCTGTCCAAGCAGCCAAGGATATTCATCAAGGTGCTCTTCCCTGATCCTGATGGACCCATAACAGCGACAAACTCGCCGGCATTTATTGTCAGATTGACTCCATCAAGAGCACGCACCTGTGCATCGCCCATGCCGTAGATCTTACGTAGACCTTTGGTTTCAATAATTGCTTCATCAGTCATAAAGTTGCTCCTGAATTGTTTCAATACCGCTGATTGCGACACGATCTCCTGGCTGCAACCCGAAGGAGACTGCGGCGGTAGTTGGGCCCGTCAACCCGACCTGTACCGGCCTAGGTTCCAGTACTTCCCCCGACATGATATAGACTATATAGCTGTTATCCGGCTGTTTGTGCAGTGCTTCAAGGGGTATAAGAATCGCGTCGTTGATTTCTCCAGTGACGACTTCAACCGTTGCGTTCAGCCCAATTGGCAGTGTCATGATCGAGTTGGGTACTACCTCCAAATGAACTGTGGCTTTCAATGCCGCGCTATTGCCTATTGCAGCGAGACTGGGGTCCAAAGATTGAACATAACCGCTGAAGACCAGCTCAGGAATCGCGTCAAATGTTATTGAGACTGGATTACCGACTCTTATTTGAGCGGAATCGATCTCGTCTATATACACTTCTATGATGGGCTCGCTCATGTCCGCAAGACTGAGGATCGTCTTTCCACTTACACGGTCGCCGATAGAGCTGTTTAGCGAAACGACAGTCCCAGCCTGGGGAGCAACCATATCAACAACCAGTTGAGTTTGTTGAGCCAACGCGAGCGCGGCTTTTGCTTTTACAATCTGAGCCTCAGCCAAGGTGATCTCATTGGGGTCTGGACCATCTTTTCGAAGCTCCCATTCCGACTGGGCTCCGGCTAATTGGGCTTCTGCGATGGCAAAATTGCTGCCCCTCAGATCGCTTTGCAGTTCTTCCAAATCATCCTGTGCTTGGTTGAGCTGGGCTTGCGCGACCTCTAGCTGGGCATTAGCTAACGCTAGATCTAGGTCATCAGGCTGATCGTCGAGGGAATTGAATTTATGGAGGGACTGGTCTACTTCCAGCTGCTGTTTTGTAAGAGCCACCTCGAGATTTAATAATTGCTGCTTTAACCGATCGCGGGTCCGGTTGCTGGGTGCACTCTTGATCTTGTTCTCAATTTTAGCAATCTGATCTTTGAGCTCCTGGAGATTTTTTTCTTTGAACAGCAAGCTGGCGCTTGCGATGTCGAATGCAGTCTGAGCAGGTGATGAGTTCAAGATATACAACATCATTTCTGCTTCTTCTACTGCTTGTTCGGATTCGTGGACAGCTTGTTCTGCAACCGCAAGTTCAAGGTCGATGTCTGCTACATCTGCGAGGTCCCGCTGGGCGTTTTCCAGTGCAATTAACGATTGTGCAGTTTCCAATTGCGCGTCTTGATGGATTTGAATTAAATTATTTTGGGCCAGCAACAACTCGAGTTCCGCACTTGCGATTTCGGCTGCTTGCTCAGCAGGTGTTTTGTCTATCAGCAGTCTGGCTAAGATATCACCGGCTTGCACCTGGTCGCCAAGATCCACGTTCAGTTCAATAAGCAAGCCATCATCTTGGAATGTGAGATCAACGGTGGATGCGGGGACGTACGTTCCTGCGCTGGCGACAGTGACCAATAGGTCGCCATTGCGAGCCACAGATTCTTGAATTGAGGTATCGTTTGCTGCCATATCGGCTGCATTAAGTTCTGTCCGACCAAATGCACTGTAATAGTAGGAGCCGAGAACTGAGACGGTCACAAGGATTACTGCACTGATCGCGAACGGTTTAACCAGCTTAATTTTCATCAGGCTTCAAGCTCATCGTCAGTTAGTCTCCACTACACCCGTCGTAACGATTTCGCCCGCTTCTACCCCACTGATAATCTCAGCGGAGGTGTAGTCCATAATCCCAACAGTGACAATGCGCAGTGTGGGTTCTCCAGCCTCCACAATAAATACAGCATATTCGTCTGGACCAAGCTCGCGGACAGCCTCAACCGGTACCAGTACAGCGTTCTCTGCGCGCCCACCGATTATTTCAACCGAAGCGTTGGCACCAACCGGTAGCGAATACGGCTTGGAAAATGAATCGACACCTAACTGCACTTGAGCCATGACAGTCGATGATCCGGAGACAGTTTGCAAACTCGGGTCCACTTGTGTGACATGCCCTGTGTATGTGATATCTGGAAGAGAGTCAAATATGACCTCAACCTCATACCCGACCGCGACCTTGTCTAGGTCGGTTTCGTCTAGGTAGACATTCAGCAGGGGATGGCTGAGATCGGCCAAGCTGATGATGCTACTCGTTCCGACAGCTTCACCTGGGCTAGCATCGATTGACATGATCGTTCCATTTAACGGGGCAATGAGATCGATTACTGCTTGGTTTTCAAAAGCTACCGCGAGTTTTGCCTTGGCATTTGTGAGGTTGGCTTCGGCCAACTCGATTTCAGCGGGGTCAGCACCATTTTTAAGGATTTCATATTGGGCCGTAGCTATGGTCAGCTGAGCATTGGCCAACGCGATCTCACCAGGTGTTGGACCAGCAGCAAGACGCTCATATTCTTTTTGAGCGATTGCCAGCTCTGCTTGGGCTGTCGCGAGTTCGGCTTCAGTAAGTTCAAGATCCAGCTCGCTACCTGTTCCAGTAACTGCGTTGTAGTATCGCAGGGCAGTATCGTAAGCGCCTTGCGCTTGCGATAGTTTCAGCTGTGCGTTGGCTTTTTCAAGGTCATTATCGGGTTTATTGACGTAATCGTTGTATTTCTCTTCTTGGTCGTTAAGTACCTTGCGGGCCAACACCATTTCAGCATTAGCGGCAGCGATTGTATTGGCATCTGAAGGAGAACGCGTGCCCCAATATAAACTCTGTGCCTTTTTTACAGATTCCTCAGCTTCTGCGACTGCAAGCAGTGCTTGGGCAACGCGCAGTTCCGTATTTTGGAGGTCTTCAAGTGCTTGCTCGGCGTCTTCGATGTTGAGCAGTGCTTGGGCAGCATCCATTTGTGCCGAGCTGTTGATATCGTCTAGGGCTTGTTGGGCAGTGAGCACATTCAGTTCAGCGACAGCGATGGCGAGCGCAACTTCCTCTTCGGTACGGTTCGTTTGCAAACGCGCCAATACCTGTCCTGTCTGGACTTGTTCGCCAATGTTAACTAATATATTGCTAAGCGTACCGCTTTCATCAAATCCAATCCCGACTTCTGCTGCCGGGATAACCGATCCGGCTCCACTGGCAAATATGGTCAGGTCACCCCGCCGAGCGACCGCTGTTTGCATAACAGGCGTCGTGGCAGCTCCATCGGTAGTTGGCGCGTAATAATATTGGTAGACAGCCAATCCTCCCACGATAATGAATACAAGTGCGGAAATACCCAGCCAGAATTGCTTATTGCGTAATATATTCTGCAACTTGTGGTCACTGTCACTATTCTTTTTTAGGCTTACAGTTTCCATTCACCCACTCCATAGATACTATGCTTTTTGTCCACTGCATTATTTCCCAACAGGACACGATTCCGAATTTATGGATTTCGGTGAAGATTTATATTCCACCGACCCACGCTGAAAGCCAAACGGATGTCCGCACTCACAAGTATACGGAGGAGGTGTTAAGAAATAATGAAGATGAGATGTGGAACTTGTTTAGATCGAAGGCAGGTAGCTAGATCCGGATGGGATAGAACCATCCGGATTTATTTTCTGTCAATCTGTGATTAGGTGAGATTATATTTAATGATTTGCAGGAACAGGGTGATCCTCATCCGCTTTCTCAGCACGTCCGGGTAGTGGCGGATCAGGGTTGCGAATCAAACGGCGCCAAGCGTAGCTGGCCGTCCAAATCATGAGCAAACCAGAGACCACTCCGGGGGCCCAGGTGCCAACCGATCCAAGCAAATAACCTCCGGCTGATGGCGATATCACCCGGGTTAGGCTTTCTAGCGAAGCGGATAAACCTAGGGTACCGCCAACTTCCTCGGAGTATACTGACTTACTCAAAGAACTGTTTAATAGAGTATTGAGAATCCCACCTGCGAAAGCCAACGGGGCCAATACGATTAAGAGTAGAATTAGGTTGGAAACCAGAGCCCAGGCAAAGAAGGCGAAAGTTAGGATAACAGTCGATAAGAAAATAAGCCTTGCTTCACCATAGCGGTTAGCTAGACGTCCTACCAAGAAGCCTTGGACGAAGACAACCAAAAGCCCGACGTAGGTTAATACATAGCCTGTTGCCTGGGCATCTAAACTCAGGCGGTATAGGGCATATAGGGGGAATATGGTGGTAAATGTGGCAAATGCCAATCCGTAGAAGAACCGAATGTTAAGCAGCGGACCAACACGGGGACGATTGATTGCTGCCCAAAGATTCTTAAAACTAAACTCCTCCCGGCTTTGGTTCGCAAGTTCGGCTCGTTGTTCTTTCGTAAGTGATTCTGGCAGGAAGAACATCACCCCAAGTAAGGCAAGCAAGGATAAAACAGCGGCAACGAAAGCTGGTAAAGCAAAACCATAGACACTCAGTGTACCGCCGATGGCGGGGCCGACGATAAAACCCAGCCCAAACGCGGCACCCAGTAATCCTAGACCTTTGGCACGGCTCTTCTCATCGGTGATATCGGTGATGTATGCTTGGGCGACCGATATGTTTCCACCGGTAAATCCATCCAAAAGACGACTGGCGAACAACATCCACAACGAGTTAGCGAACCCCAACATCAGAAATCCGATCAATGTACCTGCGATACTGATAATTAAGATTGGACGGCGTCCGAAGCGATCTGACATCCGTCCTAAGATGGGGGCGCCAACCAGCTGAGCTGCAGCATAGGATGCAACCAAAAGGCCAATTAGCGTTGGAGAAGCGCCAAATTCTTCAGCATAGAAGGGCAGTAAAGGAAGAATGAGACTGAAACCGAGCAGATCGATAAATACGATGATGAAGATGGTTGTTAAACGTGATTGTTGCATATTACTAGGAAGGCTCCAATATCCGATAATAAAGATTGCTAAGAATGAAAAGTTTCGCTGGTCAATGAGTTGCTAACGGCTTGGTCGGCAATTGCGTTGATCATTCCCGAGAAAATCAGGCTATGGATGGGGTAGAGAACGTACCAATATAAGAAGCCGAAGAGACCTT
The DNA here is from genome assembly GCA_041551115.1 of Anaerolineales bacterium. GTDB lineage: Bacteria > Chloroflexota > Anaerolineae > Anaerolineales > UBA4823 > DAOVXM01. The sequence goes on along the minus strand of JBFENN010000036.1, from coordinate 13,142 downwards.
TCGGAGCAAAGAAAGCAGTCTGGATGAGTAGTGATCGGTCGTCCGTGTCCCGGAGAGTTTCGAACTGCAGCCAAGCGCGCCCGGGCACTTTCATTTCAGCCCGCAGACGTAGAATGGATGGAATTTCGATCGCTTCAACCCGCCAGAAATCTATGGTATCGCCGATCCGCACTTCGGAGGGATGGCGGCGTCCGCGGCGCAGTCCCACCCCACCCACAATCCGATCCATCAATCCGCGGATACGCCATGCCCAGTTCATGTACAACCACCCTGTCTCTCCTCCGAGACGGGCAAAGGAAGCGAAGAGATTTTCTTGGGTTGTTTTGACCAGCATCTGTCTCCGTTCTATGATCATCCCCTCTGTCGTTGTCATCGAAACGGTCGGGATATCACCCTGACTGGATGATAATGAGTCACTCCAGGTTGTTTCAATCTCTCTGGCTTCTAGGTTGTCTAAGGCAAGCTGCACCGCCCCCAAGTAACCAATTGGGTGAATAGTTGGGAACAATTCATGAGCGAGGTTATCGCGCACAATTACTTCATTTCGCAGTCCTTCAATCAGAGGACCTGAGATTTTTGCGGGGATAGGAGTTATCCAATGGACCCAATAAGAGGACAAGCGCGGAGTGAGTACTGGCACGGGGATTAAGTAGCGTTTTAGCCCACGCACCTGTGCATACCCGTGCATCATCTCTCCATAGGTTACGATATCAGCTCCCCCGATCTCGATGATCTTGCCCGCGCTTGCCGGGTTTTCCAATGCCTGTGAAAGGTAATCCATTACATTGGTTATGCCAATAGGCTGGGTGCGTGTGTATACCCATTGCGGACAGATCATGACCGGCAGACGCTCAGTGAGGTAGCGAATCATTTCGAATGACACACTACCAGAACCGACAATTACACCGGCTCGGAATTCGGTCACAGGCACTCCGCTTTCCTTAAGCGCAGCACCGGTTTCCTGGCGTGAGCTCAAATGTTTTGAGAGTTGGGCGTCCGGGTCCCCGAGACCACCTAGATAGATGATGCGTTTGATGCCAGCCTGACTGGCTATCTTTCCAAAGTTCTGTGCAGCCTGGATATCACGGGCGCGAAAATCATCGCTGCGCATCATACTGTGGATGAGGTAATACGCTACCCACACCCCGTCAAGCGCACAGATTTCAGTCTCAGATTGGAGCACATCGCATTCTACTACTTCAACTTGGTCGCCCCATGGGCGTCCCTGCAGGCGTTTAGCATCGCGGACCAGCACCCGCACCCGGTAACCCATTTGTAGCAAGCGTGGAACAAGCCGGCCACCCACATACCCGGTGGCACCAGTAACTAAAACCAATCGTTCGGTAGGTGTATCACTCATTTCATATCCATATGTTGTGCATTATTGTTGACTGGCAAAAACTTATTACTAACACTATCATCGTGATTGCTCAGGGGTAGCTACTCTGCTTAACCAGTGCTTTGGTGGCGATAATCCTCTAATGCTCCATAGTTCTTGATCATGTTGTAGTGCGGTTGCTTGGCGTGGAACTCGACATATATCTTTGCATTTTCCAATTCCGACCAATTCTGGATGAAGTCTCGATCACCGTAATGCAGCGCGGTCAATACCAACGGAAGATGCTGGCAAAAGGTATTGTATCGAAAACCTGGTGTGCCGAATACGAATCCTCCACTTACATGGCAGTGCACATGCAGCGAATAAACCTGGTATCGACGCCATTCCGCAAACACCTCATCACGCATGAAACGCGTGTACCAACCGGAGACTTGGGAAAGGTTATAGTCAGGGGCGATAGTAAGAAAGAGGTCACCAGTAGAGTCTGAGTGCGTTAGTGTGTACCTGCGCGGTAGCACTTTGTCAGCACTCAGATCGGGTGATAACGTGACCTGCAGCTTATTTGGATTGAAATCGCTCAAAATACCATTCCCTAAGCCTTCATTCACCATCCAGCTGAGTTTCAGCTGGAAGTTAGTCTCGCAGACGAACGTGCTTTAATCTGGTGGGCAACCCACAAACCGAGCCAAAAAATACCTGCAAGGATGAACATCGCAAGATACTCAATCAGGGGAATTCGCAGGATCTCGTTCAAGGCAACCCAGCCGCGGCCGCTGTATATCCACAAAGCGGATGTTGCAAATATGATAAAGATCGCCCACTTAGCCCAGCGGGGCAGCCCTAGACCATGCATCTGGGTGATTACAAAAATACCCGCAAAGCCAAATGCAAACATAGGCCAAAGGTTATTTCCCTGCATGACAGCAACCAATGTCCCATGGAATAAGACCGCAAATTCTTGGACAAACATCCAATAACGGTTGATCTGACACGAGTGAAGAACAGGCTGCCTTGCAGCATGAGCAGGAACATGTAAAGAAAACCTACCAAATGACCAGTTGTAGCCACCATTGGGTGGAACCAGAAGGTGTAAATCGTTGCCCATGCGAAAAAGTAGCCGTGGTACTTTCTTGCGAAGCGGATAATCTCTTTCGAGATGGGGGCTTTTTTGCCAAAGAAAAGTCCCCGACGGGAATTCTCCATCAGCAAGACCCAGATCAGCAAGATGATGACGGATACCTGCGAGCTCCAAATAGACACATCCTGAGCCAGACCGTCATACAAAATGTGGGTTTGAAAGAAGTGCAATCCGATGAATAGTGCATTGACTGCCATTGCCCAGATGTTAACCTGGTGCAACCTAGTGGTGTATTTTAGTCGGCGTGATTGCGCGTAATATATCAATCCCCATATTGCGAACTGGTGCAACAGGTACAAGCCCCATGCACTAGCTCGTGTTATTAGAGTTGGATCGGGAAGTTTCCAGTAATACCAAGAGGCACCTTGGTCGGGAAGAAGCGGGATCGCGTCTAACCTAGCTCCAGCAAGCCATATCAAACCAGTGAACATCAAGCTGAAAACGATTCCGCCTAATAAGACCATTACATCTTGGCGGGTGGTTGGTGAGAGTTCTTGATCTTCAGCCAACTGAATACTCCTGATTGATTTGATCTAGTACTGCGAGAACTTGCGAATTTGAAGCGATATCGCGCATCGAATCTCCAAAATGCTTGTAGCGGATGAAGCCATTTTTGTCGATAATTGCCATTGCTGGCATACGCCCAAATCGAAGCAGCTTTACCTGCTGTTGGTAGAGGTTGAGCACGACATGCTCCGGGTCGGGTAATCCGATAAAAGGTAGATCATTCTTTGTCCAGTAATCCTGGAAAGCTGCTTGGTCATCAGGCCCAACAACCAAAACCACCACATTCCGGTCAATAAACTGCTGGTAATCCTGGCGCAACTGCGCCATATGCCGACGGCAGAATGGTCACAGGAAACCCCGGTTGAGAACCAGGACGACATTAGCCTTACCCTTAAAATCTCCAAGGCTAATCGGAATACCCTTGATATCTGCCAAGGTAAAATCTGGAGCTTGTTCGATTATATCAGCTTGCATATTGGCCTCTCGATCATTTGATAGACTTATATTATCATAAAACCGCATTAATATCAATATTATGCAAAGCTATTGTCTATATAAGAGGAACAGGAGCTTGTCATGTCGCGGACTATCACGATTCTGTACTATCCCTATATGTGGCTACTGCCTCGATCAATTCCTGACGCCGCCGGCGGTAATCAATTATTGGGCGATCGCCTGGGATCAACTTCTCACCAATATCCGGTGCGGATTTCTTGGGTAGTTGGGTCTCAACCACCCAGCGGTCTTGCCGTTCGATAATGAAATTTCCCAGCAGACTGAGCCAGTTGAATAGTTCTCTAAGTATTGGCAACTTAATCATGCGTTGGTAGGTACGCAGATACATCATCGTGTTGTTTTCATCGATCGGTGCAAAGGCAACCACAAGGCGAAAATCGCTGCCGATCCAATTCTGCCAGAGATTAGGAAAGCAAAACTGAAGGTTTGGAGAACGTGTTGGAGAAGGGATGAGCCGGGCGCTGCGCGCAGGAACACCATCCTCAATCCGGTTATACACCCAGATATTTAACAGATTGGACTCGGGGTCATCATTGAACCAGGTGATTAATGGTCCATCAACCACGGTTCGATTCCCGCGTCCAATCGTTGTTCTATGCAGAAAGGGCAAATGGACAACATCAAGCTGATTCTCGATTGCGCGCGAGTAATGGGTATTCCAGTGATCTTGCATCGTGATATGGGTGAATGAATCATCGATTCCGTCGAAAAAAGGTACCGGTGGTTGGGTTATATCTGCATCGCCCCACCATAACCAGATGAACTCATGCTTTTCATGAGTTTCGTACCTGTGCACATTAAAAGCTTTCGGTGGTTCACTGCTAGCACCGTTAGCTGGAACCTTGGTACATCTTCCCCTGCTATCGAATTCAAAGCCATGGAATGGACACTGCAACCGATCATCAATTTGTTTGCCGATGCTCATAGCAGCCCCACGATGGGGACCGATATCGCGAAAACAAGATATTTGACCTTGTTGGTCACGCCAGAAGACAAGCTTTTCCCCCATCCGTGTGACCCCGGTTGGTGTACCTGTTTTCACCTCGCGCGAATTAAGGACGGCATACCATTGATTTCGTATCATGATTTCTCTCCATGGAAAAGATAATGCCTTCATCTTACCGAATTACTGCCTTGATTCTACTAGGGAACACCCCCTGCATTCGGCGAGTTTCTATCTGCATTTATTACCAACAATGGATTACAGCGCTTTCGGACATCTCCCCAGGATGTAGTTCTATAGATTCTATTTAGATGAGAAATCGAAAAATAAATTCCAGCACGGGGATCGGCGTTTTTGGCGTGGAAGGCACCCTGGTTCGCAATCTGGAAAGCAAGTCTGACCTGGCGAGCCCAAAGATTATTTAGCCATTGTCGGTTTGGAGACCAGGGTTATACTGGGCTTTTGTTAGTGTGCTCTTTGCTGCGCTTTTTTGTAGACATCGAGTACCCTCTGTCGCGCGTACGCATGATCGATGATTGGGTTTGGGTAATCCTGGCTGAGGTCGAGGCGGTGTTGTTTCTGAACTCCATTTGGCATTTCCCAGGGGCTATGGATATATTTGTCAGGTATGTGTGCCAACTCTGGGACCCATTGGCGGATATATGATCCGTATGGATCGAATTTACGCGACTGCAGTACGGGGTTAAAAACTCGGAAATATGGTGCTGCATCAGTACCAGTTCCTGCTGTCCACTGCCAACCACCATTATTTGCGGCTACATCACCGTCGATGAGGTTTTGCATAAACCACCGCTCACCCCAGCGCCAATCTATGAGCAGGTCTTTGACCAGAAATGATGCCACGATCATGCGAGCACGGTTGTGCATCCAGCCAGTTGACAACATTTGGCGCATTGCTGCATCAACAATTGGGTAGCCTGTTTGCCCCTGTGACCAAGCAGTAAAATCAACCTGATCATTCAGCCATTGGATTGAGCGCAAGGCAGGTCGGAAACTGGTGTGGACCACGTAGGGGAAATGGAACAGGATCGCGAGGTAGAATTCCCGCCAAATCAGTTCGTTCAACCAAGTCTCTGCACTCTTACGCTGCAAGGATGTGGGTGCCTGCTCCATCGCCCCGAAGGCTGAGGCTGCTGCATGCCGGGCAGAGACCATTCCCAAATGCAGATACGGTGAGAGTTTTGAAGTACCGTCGACATCTACTCGATCGCGGAGTTCGTTATAGCAGAATATGGGAGCACCTTCTGATTGTATGACGTCATCATCTGAGTTGTCTGTGACGAGGAATTCTGTCAAATAGCGTTGGGCAGCTTGTTCACCGGGTTTAAAGAGTAGACTAGAAATATCGCTATCATTCTCTGGCAATGGTACTGAACCTACCTCTGCTGGAGTTGGTATCTGTTCTGGGGTTGGAAGTAAGTCAAACAGCTTTGGCTGGAAATGGTTTTTCCAGGCACGCATATAAGGTGTATATACAGTGTATGGTTTGCCATCTGATTTCAGTATGGCTTGGGGGTGGGAGACCCCAGGGCTGCCTACTAATTCAAGCGGCAAGATCTTGGCCACTGCGCGATCGCGTTGGCGGGCATACGGTGAGAAATCCATTTCGGCAAAGATACGACCGAGACGGATTTCGGAAGCAATTTTCGTTAATACTTCAACCGGTTTCCCAGCTCTCAGTATAAGTCGCGATTTCCGCTGCCTAAGTTCTTGGTCGAGTTCGCGTAAACCGCCGACCAGGAAAGCATAGCGAATCTTACTGAAATTGTTAGCCTTCAGCAGCTGCGGGTCGAGAATGAATACCGGCAGCACCTGCCCTCTGGCTGCGAGAGCAGTGTGCAAGGCTGGATTATCGAAAAGCCTAAGATCCCGGCGGATCCACCAGATAAATACCATAGTTGTATCAACCATCGTAGCAGCTATTTCCTCTGTATTAACTCACCATAGGCAGTTTTAACAACCTGGGCACTCTTGCGCAAATCTGCTTCTTCTTGTTCATCAAGTGCCAACGGGAGCTGGATGGTATCCAAAATACCAGCACCACCTACAAGATGAGGAAGGGAAACCGTGACATCTTCAACTCCAGCAACATCCTCGACGGGTGTACAGACCGTGAGCAGCGAGCGCTGATCGCGCAGTATCACCTCTACGATCCGTGCCAAGGCGCTGCCAATGCCATAGTTTGTAGCACCCTTGCCTTGAATTATTGTATACGCAGCCTGTCGAACTTGTTGTGTTAATTCTCGTTTTACCGGTTCATCGGTGCAGATATCCCACTGACGACAAAACTCGTCTAATGGCACACCGCCGACGGTTACCAACGACCAAGAAAGGACTTCAGAATCTCCATGCTCACCAAGCACATAGCCATGGACGTGCTGAGGGTCTACTCCCAAATGTTTACCAAGCAGTGTACGAAATCGGGCTGTATCCAATGTTGTCCCTGAACCGATAACCTGGGTGTTGGGGATCCCGTACCTGCTAGCAATATGCGCTGTGAGATGCGTCATCACATCCACAGGATTGGTTGCAACCAGCAGGATCGCTTTGGGGGTAAATCGGAGGATGTTGGGGACCAGGTCATCATAAATTGATGCATTGCGCTGAAGCAGCTGAAGTCGTGACTCACCTGGTTTTTGGGCAACACCAGCAGTGATGACTACGACCTGGCAATTTTCTAGTTCTTCGAAATCACCCGAGTGGACATTCAATGGGTGGGCAAACGGGACGGCATGGGAAATATCATCCGCCTCAGCTCGAGCGCGGTCCTTATTTAGGTCAACCAGAACAATCTCCCGCCCAATACCACGCATAACCATGGCATATGCAGCTGTTGCTCCCACTTGCCCTGCACCAATCACTCCGACTTTCATTCGCGACTCCTATTTTTCTAAGTACAGCTATGGCTTTAGCATTGGATTGCTCTTGCTTGGATATTTGATGTACTAAAACAGGTTCTAGGCTAATGGATAGCTGTACTGCTGGCGTTCTCAGTAAGAAGGGCAGCTGCGGTCCGCAGCCCACCCAACATCACCGCTGGGACAGATTGTCCCGGAAATATCGAATCACCTACCATCCACAAATCCCGTGTTAGCCGTGGCCCCCACGGACGGAATAGACTTGTCTGAGGAAAGCCACCCACCCAACCCCATGCACGGCGAGTAAAACGCTGGAAAGTGATTGGTGTGGCAGGCATAATCAGATCAAGGGCTCCTTGAGCCCCAGGAATTGCATGCTCTACAGCGGAAAGCAAGTGCGCTTGGTACGTCGCCTTTCGGGCTTCATACCCTTGTGGGTCACCTTCAAAAAGTAGCCACCACGGTGACAGCTTCGTGTGAGTTGAGACGGTAAGTGCGCGTCTACTCTTAGGTGCGCGTCGCTTGTCCCAGGCAGGGCTAAGCGATATGAAAACACTATTTCCCTCACCTAGAGGTTCTCTAGTTATAACCTGGTGATGCAGAGGAAGATCAGATGGGATAACAGACTCATCCACCCCTAAATACAACATGAATGCTCCCCAGCTATCCTGTGGCTGTGTCGGTAGCTTGCGCAGTTTTGTCGGTATTGCCCCTTGTACCAGGGAAACAATATTCCACGGTGGAAGATTGAAAATTACAATATCGGCTGTAAATGCGGCATTGTGTTTTGTATGTACCTCGGTAGCATCTGGAGGTTTGTGGATTACCCGGATTACCTCATGTCGCATGTGAACGACACCACCATACTGTTCGATTTTTTCAACCAGCTTGCTTGCCATGCTCCCGATTCCACCTTCCAAATGAACAACCCCTTGGCGTGGTAAGTCTAAAGCCACTGCTCCGTAAAGCGCATTTGCGAACTGGCTGGTTGTTTGGGATGCTATTAGTAGCTGCGCATCAACGAATAAGCGGAGCTTGTCAGCTCGAGCAGGCAAATGCGCTGCGACCGAGCGAAAACCATCAGCAACCATCGTGCGAGGTTTCCTGGAATTCCGCACATGGGTAGGAGTCCAGATCCACTCCATGCCAGAGCGGATCAATGACTGATAGTCAGATAAAGTTTGGGGCGGCCAATGGGGCAATTGCAAAGCAAAAGCCCACAAAGCATCGGCGGTACGTTCCTGCCATTCCCAAAATGGCTCTCCTTGGCCCCCGAGTTTGTGTTTACGTTCGTCATGCCATTTGTCCGCATTGCTCCAGCGGTTTATGGTTTCGTGTTCTGGTAAATGCACTTGCATCGCGAGCGGATCTGGGCGAGCTTGCCAATCAATATCAAAATGCTCTCCTATCATATCCATTGGTCCACCAGGTAAAAAGCCGCCTGCCAAAGTTGCTCCGGCTTCAAATGTATAGCCTTGGTGGTAGAACGTTCCTGCACAACCTCCAGGATATATATGCGCCTCTAGGACGGTGACATCCCAAGCTGCACGCGCCAACTCTGCAGCTGCAGCCAAGCCCCCGAATCCGGCGCCAATGATCACTGCTTTTCTATTCATTCCAATGCTCGCTTTGTCCGCCATGCGCGATAGCCAAAAAGGAATGGTAAATTGAGCCACATGAAGCGGCTTAATATCCCTTGAAATAGGTGCCGAGATGGCTCGCCTTGAATTTCATCGAGCACTTCCGTATAATTTTCTGTGAGGGGAGTGAAGGTGTGAGTATGCTCCCAAACCTGGAAAGGACCTCTTACCTGGATGTCGCGGAAACCACACTGATGGATATCTTGGTGTTCAGCCACCCAGCGAATTGGTATCGGTCCGAGCCAAATTGTAAAATCTGAGAGTGATCCTTCACTGAGCGGTTCAACATTATTAAAGCTTACAATCATCGGCGGAGGGGTTAGCATCTTCAATGCGCGCGTATCGCTGTGGAATGCCGTGACTTGATTGAGCGAGGCTTTGACCCGAAAACGATGGGAGAAGGTTCTCATCCTTATGACAATGTATCCTGCAAAGCAGGTTCCAAAGTGGGGAATTGGAATGTGAAATCACTGTCCAGCAAGCGTTTTGGGATAACTCGCTGGCCATCTAAGACTACGGTAGTCACTTCCCCAAAGGCAATCTTCATGGCAATACCAGGTACCGGCATATAGTATGGTCTGTTCATGACCTTGCCTAGCGCGCGGCCAAAATCAGCGTTAGTACATGGATGTGGGGCGGTAAGATTGTATGCCCCGCTGGTTTCCGGGTTTTCGATGAAATAACGGATAGCTGCAATCTCATCTTTTAGATGGATCCAAGAGATGTATTGGCGTCCGTTGCCGAACGGTCCACCCGCGAACATTTTGAAAGGGAGCATCATTCGTGGCAGGGCGCCAGTCTCTTTTGACAGCACAATTCCGGAGCGGATAATGACCCTGCGTACACCTACTTTTTCTGCATACACAGTTGTGTTCTCCCACTCCTGGCAGAATTGGGCGAGGTAATCCTTCCCTACCGGGTTGGTTTCATCCACTTTTTGGTCGTCAAGGGCTCCATAATAACCGACTGCTGATGACTGGACCAAGACTTTTGGTTTTTCCTTTGCTGCCATGATTGCTTCATTAATTGCGTGGCCTGGTTTGGTGCGGCTGGATTGGATCCTCGCTTTCCGTTCTACAGTCCAACGTGTAGGAAAAAAGTTTTCCCCAGCAATGTTTTCACCAGCTAGGTTTACAATAGCGTGGGCTCCATCAACCGTGTGTCCCCAACCGCGGGTTGTCTGGCCATCCCATTCGATGGCCTGGGTGTTCGCTGGCAGCTCAGATATTTTTCCGGGCGAGCGGCTGAGGATGATAATTTCATGGTTGTCCAGCGAGAGGTCAGCAGCTAGTGCCCGTCCGATGAAACCACTGCCTCCAGGGATTAGTACTCGCATTCTACGTCTCCTTTATTGAATATTGCTATCAATCATCAAATCTAACCAATCCGTAATCGGTTTACCCTGCTCTTTCAAGTTTGCAGTCACACCTTGACGGTATAGATCAAGGTACTTGGGCATAAGAGATGCTGGCATTTCAAGATTCGTTAACAACTGAGAAATCCATTTTAAATCTGGTTGGATGTAGTTTAAGTCGCCTAATTGCAACGCGGCCTTGATATCTTGCGCAAGAAAATCGTTAGCAAGAGATAGATGATATTCCTTGAGCCCGTTAGTCTGTGTGTTTTGCCAAATATGTGCATCGATCAGCGGTTGTTTTTCGATATATTCCTCTAACGCTTGGGAATATTGTTCGCTAACCGGATTGCTTTCAGGAATTAAACTGGGAGATGTTAGCAGCTTCTCAATATTCGCTGCCGCGTCTGCTAGGGTTTCGCCAATGAAATGGCCTGGAATCTGCATGCGCAATGCTGGCACAGTATTGAAGATCAAACCACCGTAAGCAATTGGTATGTTTCGCTCGTTAAATTGTTCTGCCATTTCAAATAGACTGGCAGCAGTACTTAATTGTTGGGCTGATAGTACGATTAGATTGGGGTTTGTTGATTGGATCGTAGCATCCCACCGTTGGTTTGGCACATTCGCACCAAGGTAAATGACATCCCACCCACGATACCGTAAGAAGAGGGTGATCAATAATGGTGAGAAGATGTGCTCTTCACCAGCAGGGCAACCCACCAGGATGTGTCCATGCCGTGATGCCGGCGGCGCTGCTGAAATCAAAGTGTCAATCCGACGGATGGCCAGTGCAGATGCAAAATGTTCTTGTTGGACAGTTGAATCACCACGGAACCACATAGCTCCGATCTCTGATAATCCTTTTTGGAACACCTCCAGACAGACCGTCTCGAGTGGGTAGCGTGCAAAAGCCTGCGCAACAATGCGTTCGGATAAATTCTCATTGAATAATAAACATGCACGGATCCATTCCTGGCGGATCTCATCCAAGGTGCTGCCGGACAGATGGTCAGCAATTACCGGTGGTTGGCTGGAGATATAACCGGTCTGTCCCGAGATAAGGGGGTCGGTTCCGCTTTCTTGCAGACTGTTCCAAAGGTTTATCGCCTGGTGAATGCGCACACCTTCATCTTGGCGTGCCATTAACCACTTGATCATCTCAATATCGTAAGATGAGTAAAGCCGATGCCCGCCGGCGGTTCTAGCGGGTTGTGGAAGACCGTAGCGCCGTTCCCACGCGCGGAGTGTATCTGCCTTGATACCCGTTTCATGCATAACGACCTTTAAGTTGTATGCTGGCTCTTTACTAATGGTAACCATAAGCTACTCCTTATATGGTTTTGGTATCATGATGTTATCATAGAATAATCGCTATGTCAATATATTGCACAGATATTGCATGGATAATGGATCAATAGAATCGAGGTTGGCGAGAGATATCTGGACTCGCAGCAACCGTGTATTGGCGCTTGAGAATTCTTTGAAAAATTTTGACATCCTATGCAGGATGCTAGAATACTATCATCTCAGAAATGAATCGGTGTGGATGACATTATGAATAGCAACTGACAGCACATGTGATATACCTGTTGAATTGGTGAACCCGTCTGGGATCAAGGTCGTCCCACTGTATATCAATATCGATGATCAGAGCTACCTAAATGGCATCACCATGATTAGGTGTGAAATCTACGAAAGAATGCCATACTACGATCCATCACGTATGACTGTGACGCCAGGCGTAGATGCTTTCGGAATATATACAAAGAATTAGCTGCATCTGGCGCGAGCGAGATACTCTCAATACATGTATCAGAAAGTCTCAGCGCAAAAATCAACGTTGCTAAACACGCTGCTATTGGAATGGAAACAACAAGGTCACAGTGTATGATGATGGACGGCATAGCCTCGGGACGGGGTTTGCTGTGCTAAAGCGGTCCCGCTTGCCTAAGAAGGTGACAGTGTGGGTAAGATGACGGATATCATCCAACAGCAAACGCAGCACATTCATAGATTTGCAGCTTTGGATACACTGAAGTATCTCCATAGTCGTGAAATTATGAAAAGTTAATAGCTGGCATCGGCAACGTATTGCTAATTCAAACAGTCCAGACAATGCACACTGGACAGCCAGGTGTGACACATGTGCGAACCGAATGAAAAGCTTTACAATAGGTGTTACAGATGGAGGAGGATTTTGCCCCAATAGAGACTATAGCTGTGGATCATGCCAACGTTAGTGAAGATGTGCAGAAATTATTCCAGCAAATCAAAGGTCTTTTCTCGCTAAGCAGTAAGCCGCTTTCAGTGGATGTTGCCCTAGTCTTAGGTGAACATGTTAGCCCGGGAGCGGTTGATATTGGATTATTTACGCGCGAACAATCAGGAATATTTTGGTATACGGCAGTATCGTATGACATGAATGCAAACCGGTAGCTACTAAATTACCGCTGGAATTAAGATTCTGGAATGGATGGTGCAAGACTGGTGGCAAAAGCACTTGTTGGAAGGTAGCTGCCCAACAGTTCACCCATGGATGCGGATCACGTACAAACCTATATTTCCGGGATCACAATGCAAAGATGATTTCTCATCTGGAGATGGATAACTCGATACTTCCGCATGTGAGATTATTCCATGACCTGTGAAACATGATTAAGGTTCATTGGATTTACTTATCGTCTAGGATATATAAAAAAAATATAGATGGAGGTGTTCGATGCGTGCAGCAAGAGTTATAGCCTGGTTATGCCTGGCAGCGATGTCAGCCGTTCTGATTTATGGGTTCTCCGCTGGTAACTTCATCCAAGATGGAAAGGAACT
>JBFENN010000035.1:0-23474 GCA_041551115.1 Anaerolineales bacterium | reverse complement strand
GAAATTTGGATCTCATTATCAAAGCGTTTCGTGTACCATATCCCACCATCACGCCAGGTATAGTAAAGATAATCAAAACCGACTGCAAAATGAGGATCTCCATCCGCATCTATAGCTAAAGCAACGCGTTCAGTGCCATCGTAATATTCACCTTGTTCCACCCAATCGGTTTCCCAGGCTTGGGGAGTCATTGTCCAACCAGAAACACTCGTATCTACCCCCAGCATAGCTGGTTTCAGCATGGCTGCCGAGGTCCTGTTCACCTCAAATAGCATCAATCCAACCAGGCATAACCCAAACAGCACAGTAAATCCAAGGATTGATCCCCGCTTCATTGCCCACCTCCAATTATCTTTTAGCTAGATTATGAAAGCAATACTCGTCGCACTCATTAACCCTACAATTAAAAGGATGAAAAGTCAATTAAACTCATCAGATTCAAAAGGTATCCAGGTTAAAAAAAAACACCTCCGATGGAGGTGTTTGATATCATATATCCTGTAGTCAATTATCAAGGTTTACGCAGTCCCGTCCTCTAGTAGTGCGTAGCTCTTCGCATTCTCGACAAGCTCTAGCACTCGTCCCATCAAATCTTCAGTAACCTTCCGCAGAACCCGGTAATTTGCTTCTGCTCGTGGGGCTAGTTGTGGTAGCCAAGGCTCACCGATATTAATAAAACAGGTACCACCGAACTGCCATTGGCCAGTCGACTCACGGTCATGAAATTTATTGGTTACGAATTGCTTAGTGTGCTCATCAGGGACATAAAAACCAATCGGAACAACAGGGACCTCACTCTCGAGAGCTAATAACGCCGCGCCGGCTCCAGCTCGATGGAAGGAACGGGCGTGGTTCAGTTTTCCTTCAGGAAATATGACTATCGAGTTGCCTAGCGCCAATCGTTCACGGGCTGCGTCAATCGCATCCCGACCTTGACCAATAACGACCGGAATCTGATCAGCGAATGCTAGCAGCTTTCCGATGATCGGTACGGTAAATGTTTCCGCTTGGATGAAGTAATGCAGCTGCTCCTGCAGGAATAATGGCAGCATAAAGCCATCGGTAACATTCGCGTGATTGGCGATGATGATCTTTGGACCAGAAGGAATCCGATAGAGGCCTTCGATGTGTACCGAGTCAATGAACACATTAATGTAGCCCTTCACGATCGAGCGGACAATTTTATACCAAAAATTCACATCGCTCACAGGTGTCCCTCTTGCTTCTATGTAGGCAAAAACCGTAAACTAGAGTCTTGTCAATATATTTTTGGATGTAAATTAACAATTACTTAGATAGCTCATCTCTATAGATTTCACCAATTGTCCCAATCCATGGGATCGATTCAAGTTGTGAAAAGTATTCGTTAATATAAATCGTTCACATAAGCTGTTTTAATCGCTGCTTAACCTCATTATACAACGTGAGTTAGCCAATGACCACTATTTTTAAGGGGAAATTTAGAAATGGGTCTCGCTTCTCTAAGCAAAAACTCCAATGATCCGTCCATCAGGTAAAATTGTTGCACCATGAGGAAAAAATCAACAATCAGCTCACACAGCATTTTGGGAACAATATGGAACCATGTCGCCTAGATGGTGAAAACCTCAGCCTGGAACAGGTACAAGAAGTCGCCAGGTATCCTGAGATTACAGTCGAACTGACTGAAGAAGCAAAATACAAGGTGCAGCGCGCCGAGCAAGTTGTCCGCAGCCTCGTGGAGCGTGGAGAAATCGTCTACGGGGTAACCACTGGTTTTGGTGCCTTCAAAGACCGCATCATCCCCCCCGACCAGGTCACCCAGCTCCAGCGCAATATCTTAATGAGCCATGCAACGGGAGTCGGTCCAGCGCTCGATCAATTAACGACACGTGCTATGATGTTGATCCGTGCCAACACCCTGGCAAAGGGCCATTCCGGCATACGTTTGGAGACTCTCCAGCTGCTGCTGGATTTGCTCAACCGCGGGGTCCATCCCGTCGTCCCCAGCCAGGGTTCCCTGGGCGCCAGCGGTGACTTGGCTCCGCTAGCGCATATGGCGCTACCACTTATCGGGCTCGGAGAAGTCAACTATCACAACCAAAAAATGCCTGCCGCACAAGCACTCCAGCAAGCCGGCTTATCAGCAGTAGAATTGAGCGCCAAGGAAGGTCTGGCACTAACCAACGGAACAAGTTTAATGACCGCCATCGGCGCCTTAACTACACTCCAAGCAGAAAATCTTGCATGCGTTGCTGACGTAGCTGGCTGCCTGACCTTGGAAGCACTGCATGGAACCGCCCGGGCGTTGGATGCAAGGCTGCATACAGCCAGACCGCACCCGCGCCAGATAGAAAGCGCGGCATATATGCGCCAGCTGCTCTCCGGCAGTACATTCACCCGGCCAGACGACTCCCATAATGTTCAAGATGCTTATACTCTGCGCTGCATGCCCCAAGTACACGGTGCAGTGCGGGATGCCGTACTCTATGCCCGCTGGGTTGTCAGCATCGAACTAAACTCCGCTGTAGATAACCCACTGTTTTTCTTTGACGAGCAAAGTGGCGAACCAGAAGTGATCTCCGGTGGAAATTTCCATGGTGAGATCATCGGAATCGCGATGGATTATTTGGCATTAGCCTTGACAGAACTGGGGAATATATCAGAAAGGCGGCTGACGCGTTTGACCGATGAAGCCAGCAACCGGGAAACATTGCCAGCCTTCTTAACCAAGCATGGAGGAGTGAACTCGGGCTTCATGCTGACGCAGTATACGGCCGCTTCGTTAGCATCAGAAAACAAGGTCCTTGCCCACCCAGCCAGCGCAGACACTATACCATCATCAGCAAACATTGAAGATCATGTCAGTATGGGTACCACTGCCGCCCGTCAAGCCAAGATGGTAGCCGACAATGTGGAGCGCATTCTGTCTCTAGAATTGTTCGCGGCCTGCCAAGGGGTAGATTTCCGTCGCCAAGTTCTCGGTCCGCAGGTAGCGCTTGGTCAGGGCACCAGTCCAGCCTACCGAAAAATCCGGGAGCAGGTGCCGTTTTTGGAAGAAGACCAGGTTATGTACCCATTCATTGAACAGGTACGGGCAATGGTCGCGGCAGGAGCCATTCGTGAGACAGTTCAGGCGGCCCTAACCGATAAACATGATCAAGCTCTTCCCCCTCCAAACCAAATCTAATAAACTGATATATCAATATTGGCATGCCAAACCTGCGTAATCGCTTCCCGGTCACAGTCCATGTATTCTTTCTGCGCCAGAAACATGTCCTGCTCCTCCGCAGGCAGAACACAGGGTTCGCAGATGGTTTCTTCAGTGTCGTTGCAGGGCATATTGATGGCAATGAGAGTGTGCGGCAAGCCGCGCGCCGAGAAGCAGCGGAGGAAGTTGGGATCGTGATAAAGCCAGATGATTTACATTTCGCTGGTGTAATGCACCGTCGTGAAGGAGAGGAACGGATTGATTTCTTCTTTTCAACCCACATCTGGCAAGGGGAACCAGCGAATTTAGAACCCGATAAATGCTCCGAACTGCGCTGGGTTCCCATGGATAGACTGCCGGAAGATACTGTTCCCTATATCCAGCAAGCCGTCCACTGCTATCTCCAGGCTGATTTCTTTATGGAGTACGGTTGGGAGGATCAAGAGTAGAACAAGACAATTTTCAATAATTTCTCGCATCTGGAAGGTGAAGCAACCGCCATCAGTACCCTAAGCCCCAGCAGTTTATAGCAGGATTCTAGGCTCGTTTCGTAAGTTGCCCCAACCCAAAAGACAGAGTTTTCCCAAGCTTTCTTCCTCAGGGAAAGAGTCCACACTGCAGATTAGGATTCCATGACTCGTCGATCCAGGTAGCGGTGCAAACCTTGTGTTAGCATATCTACTTGGTTTTGGGCATCAAGTTTAGTACAGCCAGCGGACGTTATAAATTCATCATCCTTGGTAAGCAAATGCTCGTAGAAATCCAACAAACCGAGTTCGATCTCAACCGACAATGTTGTTCCTTCCAATTCACGGTGTAGAAGAATGACCTTCTGTGTCAAGTCGGCATTTTCCTCGCTCGATTCATTAAGTGCAACTTCGAGATACAACACAAGCGCGCGTCGGTATTCCGGTATACTCTTCTCGGGGTGACCGATAGCTTTACTCGATTCGGCGCTGATGCTGAATAATTCCGCCAGGATCATCGCACGCCCATAATCCATGGTCCCTCCTACCATTAGCATGTGCAGAATTTCCCGGTCGTCAAGCTGGCGTACTAGGTCAGCCCTTAATCCCAAGAGCTCTTCCAACCCCTCATCAATCGCAGTGATGGCTTCGTCATGTTGGCCAGCTTTGGATAACCCTACAACATACGTAAGGACTGCTACCGCTTGGCTTATCAACCGCATGATGTAGTCTTCGGTATACATCACCATCATTTCACTTCCACGTTCCTACGCGATCCTAAAAATAGTATACCAACGTCTCTACATGTTGGAAAACAAATCGAACATATAGTTCCAATCGTTCTATAGTGTGGTCTAATACTTTCGTACTTGAGCGAAGAGTTCCCTTGCAGCCTTTCCAATAAGCATGCCATCTGCTCCCACAATAAGTAGGCTGTAACCGCTGGTCACATATGGCTGGACCGCCTCCGCACTTACCCCAAATATGCCCAACGGCATACCTGTTCCCTGGCAGACTTGGGTTACCTGGTCTATCGCCGCAACTACATCAGGATGATCTACTTGGCCCATAAGACCCATACTTGCGGACAGATCGTAGGGGCCG
The DNA here is from genome assembly GCA_041551115.1 of Anaerolineales bacterium. Lineage (GTDB taxonomy): Bacteria > Chloroflexota > Anaerolineae > Anaerolineales > UBA4823 > DAOVXM01. The sequence goes on along the minus strand of JBFENN010000035.1, from coordinate 18,713 downwards.
ACCAAAAGTGCGTCAATGCCCTCCACTCGGACGATTGCAGCGATGTTCTCAACGGCTTGGATGTGTTCAATCTGGGCTACGACTACCACCTTTTGGTTGGCTTGCTGCACATACTCTCCAAATCGTAAACCATATCCATGAGCACGCCCCAATCCGACGCCGCGTGTCCCCCGTGGTGGATATTTTGCCCATTGGACAACTTTCTCGGCTTGAGCCGCGGTGTTGACCATCGGCGCGATGATTCCTGTGGCACCGGCATCAAGCGCCTTTTTGATGTGCAGTTCATCCTTGTCTGCTACCCGGATTAGACATGGGGTTTCCGGACCAGCAACCTGTAGCATCCGCTGGACCAGAAGATCATCGAACTGAGCATGCTCGGCATCAATAAACAGCCAATCGAACCCCGCACCAGCCATGATCTCAACGACTTCTAAGGATGGCAGCGAGATCATCGTGCCGATCAGCCGGTCGCCAGTTAGCAATCTTTGGCGAAATGATTTGTCCATGTCAACCTCCTATTTTTGCTGAAGACGGAATCACAATGCCAATTTCTCACGAAAATAGTCAACCGTTCGCTGGAGACCATCATCCAGGTTAACCTGCGGGATCCAACCTAAACCTTGAGCGGCTTTTTGACAGTTGAAATAGGATAAGTAAATATCCCCAGGGCGTTTTGGTGCTGGTACCACCTCAACTTCCTGCCCGACGATCGCTACCAGCTTGCGATGCAGGGCATTCACTGATGTGCCAGCCTCAGAAGCAATACAGTAAGCCTCACCCTCGATTTGAGCCATCGCTGCCCGGTTGGCCCGGGCGACATCCTCAACATAGACATAGTCTTTTTGCTGTTCGCCGTCCCAATCAATCCGGATAGGTTCACCCAGCAAGATCGCCCGGGTGAAAATGGCGATCACACCCGCTTCACCTAATGGATCTTGGCGCGGACCAAATACATTGCCGTACCGCAGCGCGGCGTAATCTAGACCGTACATCGCACGCCAGTACGCCAGGTAATGCTCGCTGGCCAGCTTGGTAGTCCCATAAGGTGACTCTGGGCGCTGGGTAGTTTTCTCGTCTATCGGCATCTTACCAACGGTGCCGTAGGTCGCACCAGATGAAGAGAATACAACCTTGCGGGTGCCAAATTGTGTGCAGCATTGCAGTAAATTGATCAAGCCAAGGATATTTACTTGGGCATCATGGGCGGGATCATCCGTAGATAATTTGACCGAATGTTGGGCTGCTAGGTGGAAGAGGACCTCTGGTTGCTCCTTTTCAAAGACATCCCCAACGGTTTTGTCACGGATATCAAGCTCGTAGAAACGAGCCGCTGGATTTAGGTTCTCCAAACGACCACCACCGTGCTCCCACAGATTATCGACGACCGCAACTTGATTTCCATCCGAAACCAGCGCATCCACGACATGTGAACCGATAAAACCTGCCCCACCTGTAACCAGCGTTTTCATGTAGATACCTCCATAAAGAGATCGTTGTGTTTGTCTTAAATATTAAATATTGGTTTTTCGTTACATGCTTGACACTTGGCAAGTATATCACTCGTTCTTCCGGAGCAAGAACGCCCCTAACCAGTATCAAATTGGTGCTACCCCTCTATGCGAGATCAAGTCCGGAAGCTTTACACCGGGATTGATATTTGCTATAGTATTGTCATTCAAAGGATTTTGCAAGTCATCCCCAAGTGACCTAAACACGCCTCTATCTGGATTGGGGATTGGATCTATTTCATCCGCTTTCTTCAAGGATTAGTTCACACTTCTTGAGGTGCAATATGCATTTACGCCGCCTGCCATTTCTAGTGCTTGTGATCCTCTTGTCATTTGGACTGGTCAGTGTTGTGCTTGCTGCGGCTGCTCATCCCAGCGAAACTATACGACATGATCTAGTAAATTCATCCGTCAAACCTGCTGCCCAAAAATATCAGAGCAATCTGCCAACGCGTCATCGTGCTGCGGCTGCGACACTGGCGTCTCTGCAGTTGCAGGTGAATTACGGGCACGATTGGGTCGCGGGCAACACCGACTTCGATGCTATGGTCGCCATTACAGTCACCGATAATGTTGGTGTAGTGAAAGCTGATTCGACTCTTCAGGCAGATGAGACCGGATACTTTATCACGGCATGTGATAGCTGGGTCTCCGGTTCTTGTCCAGATATCCAATCCGGGGATAGGGTATTCGTCAGCACATTTGGAACAAGTTCAGGAGCAAGTGCGGAAGTCAATCCAATTGGTTCGATCACCGGTATACCCGAGCTAAATCGGGATCTAATAACTGGCACTTTGACTGCATCCTGGTTACTAAATCCAACAGCAGTCTTCTGCCAAGTATGGGCAGACCCTGGCACGGATCCAATCGAAACTACTGCTAACCCTAATGGCGGTCAATTCACGTGTGATTTTAGTGGATTCTGGGATCTGCAGAAAGGTGATATGGTCGCCATGGGCTACTATGAAGAAGATGGCGATCAAGTGATCAATATGATCGAATGGCCCTTCTTAGCAGCGAATATCGGTCCGTGGAGTGATGGCAATCGGCATGTTTGGGGCAATTCCACATACCCCAACGCCAGTGTCGAGTTAACAGTTACAACAGGCCTGGGGAATTTCATTGCTGGTACAACAAGATACACGGACATGGATGGGTACTTCAGTTCCGGCAACGACTTGCCCTATGGATCTTTGGAGCCATGGAACATACTTCATGCCGATTTTGGTGGAACAATCACAGATTCGCTTACTATTTCCCCAATGTCCGGATCTGCAAATCCAGAAACCGACGCCATCACGGTGACCGCCGCCGGACCACCGACATATACGATCGATCTTGAGGTCTGCTCCCCTGATAGCTCCTGTGATTGGGCCGATTTAGGTGAAATTGGGGGGAGCGGCGTGATCGTTAGCAACCTGTTGAGCGATCATGGCATCGATGTTGAACATGGGTTAAGTCTAAATGCCCATAAGCACGTTGAAAATGGACACAGCTTGATTTATTCATGGGGATTACCTGCACCCGAGTTGGGTCTTTGGAAATGGCATACCGGAGGCTACGCTCAACCAGGAGGAGTTGTTGTTTACGGCATTCACCTTCGCAATGATGGCGATGGACCTGCGGAAAATGTTTTCATCACAGATACTTTACCCGCCAATACTACTTACTCGAGTGACACAAGCAGTTTTCCGGTGACGGTTGGTCCTGACGGTGAAATCACCTGGGACCTGGGCACGATCAATCCCGCTGCGAGTGTTTATTTCTTTGTCACGTTGGATGTTGACTCCGGTTTGCCGATTGGGCAAGAAATTATCGGACAGAATTGCGCGCTGATTACGACATCGACAGCTGGGGATTGGTCCCCTGCTAACGACAGCAGCTGCAGTGCAGCAGTTGACATTTGGGAAGATGAAGTTGACCTATCTGTGAGAAAATGGGCTGAGCCCAGTGACCCGCACCCCGGGCAAGAATTTGATTACTGGATCGAGTGGTGCAACCTGAGCGGAGCAGCAGCCGGTCCGGTGACCATGACTGACACCCTGCCGGTTGGCGTGTCGCTGCTCAGTTGGCAGGAGAGCGAGGTATGGATGCATTTCTGGTCAGAGGTCTCTGCCAGTGACGAGCAACTGGTTCTATACGCACCAGGGCTGCCGGGTAACCGATGTGAAATGATCAATGTGCGGGCATCCCTTGACGCGAGCGTATCGATACCCACGAAATTGGTCAACCTGGTCGACTTAGCTGTCGGCAGTGATGTAAATCCGGAGAATAACTGGTGGGTAGATGACTCTGCTTTCGCCAGCCCACCTCGCTATGATTTGGCGATCGAAAAAGAGCTTGCTGACGGAGTACTGGTGCCAGGTGGCTATGTGGACTTCTGGTTGAGATACCGCAACCAGGGTAATATCGAGACCACCGTGCACATCACCGACACTCTACCGGCAGGTTTATACTACCATTCCGGTTCTTGGGGTGAAGACACGCCCTGGGCAGGTGAACCAATTCCAGATCCGACCATAATCGGCAACCAGCTGGTCTTAGATCTACCAGCAGTAGGAATTAATGAACAGCATAGTTTTTCCATCAGGTTAGCAATTGACGGGGGAGTAGAACCTAGCGCGTATCTAGTAAATTGTGCGGAGATTGCTGGTGAAGGACCTGAAGCATCACCTGCAGATAACAACGCTTGCACTTCTTTCACCATTGAACCATCAGGCCCCAATCTGCAGGTAGAGAAGTGGTCCGGGTGGCAAGGTGAGGAGCAGATTGGCTACACGATCCGTTTTGCCAACATTGGAGATCAAACTGTAGCGGGAGTGGGGATAACGGACACCTTGCCGGTCGGTGTGGAGCCTGCCGGCTGGCCGGTGGTCCATTTCGATGACCAGCGCACTGGCGAAATCGTGGACGATACTAACAGCGGGCGCTGGCTGTTTTACTTCAGCGAGCTCTATCCTGGAGAAGTCGGGACGATCAATTTCGATGTCGACCTGCTCGAACCTGGCGTACCGTTACGCTGGTTTACTAACACGGTCGAAATCAGCACGCCAAATGGAGACACCAATCCAGGAAACAATTTCAACGAAGATACCGCCTTTAGCGGCGGGGAAGTAAAATTGGTTGAGCTCTGGTTAAACCCGCAGGGCGTTGACCACCTGTGGGGGCAGGCCGTATCCGGCGTTCCAGTCACTATCACCACGCCCGTGGCAACCCACATCACCTTTGCAGGACCGGATTGTGATGGCTGCTGGCTGGTTGAAAACATCGGACCACTGGTACCGGGAGATATGATCACTGTCAGCGCAGGAGCAGGTCTCCATCCTGTAGAGATCTATATCCCAGACCCGTTTGATGTTGAAGCCAGTTCTACCACCGACCAAGTTTGGGGGCAAATCGACCACTTGGATCAGGAAGCGGTCGAAGTCGACATGTATGGTGGTCCAACCGTCGGCACTCATACGAATTCAGCCGGCGATTTCCAGGTTGATTTCACCGAGCTGCCTCCAGGCGCGGAGGGAGAAGTGCGCTACACAACCGAGGTCGACTTCGCGGAGGTGGTATTCCACCGCTACTGGCGCTCACCCGATTTGACCCTGAACATCAACTACGGGCATGATTGGGTGGAGGGTCTCTACGAACCGGGGCATACCGTCTGGATTACGGTCACAGAGAGTGATGGAAGTACAGTTAAAGGTATCGCCGAGCTAAACACAGACATCATCTCGGATTGGGATCGATCTGGGTTCTCCACCGATTGGGGAGGCTGGAGCAGTGATCGACCCAACATCTTGCCCGGCGATTGGGTCCTCACTCAGTTAAATAATGGTTACACTGCTACCGTTCAGGTTGGCCAGGTTGATATATCAGTTAATTACCCCGCCAATGTCGTCACCGCCACGATCGATTTCCCGGATTACTTGCAACCACCAGCTAATAATGATTTTCTCGATGGGAGCTGCGAAATCTGGGGATTGGACGATGGACCTGGATTACCATTCCAGGTCGACCCGATTGGAGAGGAGAACGTTTGCGATTTCAACATGATTGGCTGGAACATCGGCGCTGGTCAAACCGTCGCGGTCAGTTATTTAGAACCTGATGGTCACAAAGTCATCAATACCAAGGATTGGCCGCATATCTTGGCACACTATGGTCCAGCCAGTGGTGGAGCGCGTCAAGTCTGGGGACACAACGCACCACTCTCTGTGCCAATTACGCTTACCGTACAAACTGAATCCGGTGAAATCGTCGACAGCGTTTCTGTAACATCTACCCCCCTCGGTGATTTCGACAGTGGAGATAGTTTTTTCACCGACACTTTATCGGCACACAATGTGATTCTGGCAGATTTCGGTCACGGCATGACCGATACGCTGACTATCTATCCGGTTTTCGGTGAAGCAAATCTTGAAACCAATGTAATCACCATTAGTGTTGATGCACCGCCAGAGTCCACAGTAAACCTGGTGTTCTGCAATGGTGAGGAATGTGGGGAAAGCGGGTTAGGTGAGGTTGGGGAAAACGATAGTCTGGTGATTGATATGATGGAGCTGGCGGAGTTTGATGTGACCGAAAATTCAAATTTCCACCCGCACTTTACCGTAGAACGCAACCATATCCTGATTTATTCCTGGGCCATCCCACCAGCAGAAGATTCTCGGAGAATATACTTGCCGGTTGCGCTCAAGAACAATAACTACTGATCTGCTTGCTGGCCGAATAAATACCGCTCCCAAAACCGGATTACGGCGACCAGTCTGTTGGGATTTAAGCAGGGTTCTGAACCTTGCCGTACGCAGTATTTACCCCTCACGAACCACCAAACCATCCAGCAGCCGCTGGGACGCAGCGGCGATCTCTTCAACTGCTTGGTCGAAAACGACTTGATTGGTGCGGGACGGCTTGCGGAAACCACTGATCTTGCGAACGTACTGCCGTGCGGCTTCCTCTAGCTCGCTGTCCGTTGCTGGGCGATCCGGATATCTAAGCTGTTTAATGCTTCTGCACATGCAACACCTCCCGAAGTAAACATCTCTGATGATGCTTTCTATTTGATTGCATGATTATATCCAGTTAAACAATTCTGTTGTCACCGCCGATTGGTTGCAGCAACCACCTGGGAGCAGCCTATATTAACAGCCTGAGCAATTTATACGTATTTTGCGATCGCGGATAGCAAATGCTCGGGTGGTTCTACCTTGCTGACGAATTCATTCACCCCCGCAGAACGAGCGGCATCCCCTGCCTCTGCTCGTCCGCTCAGGGCAATCACAGTCATATCTGGTGCAGTCATCCGCAGCTGCTTCATGAGCTGCCTATCCGCGATTCCTGGTAGCTCCCAATCGAGCAGGATCACATCGGTATTGTTCCCCTGTGTTTTACGCAGCAAATCATCTGCGTCAACCGCCTCGCCGATTACTTCCATACCAGGTTGGGATGCCAATAGAACCCTCAAAGCGTAGCGTACTTTTGGCTGATCATCGGCGATTAATATCCGCAGTGTATGACCGTTGCTCTTTAGATTCACCGATTGCCCTGAACTCCTTAGCACCGTACTCACACAGTTTTTCCCTGATAGCTCTGCGCTTGATAAAAGGATCTAACTTCAGACCGGAGCAGTTAGGATTCCATATCCTAGAAAAATTTCGGATTAAATTGGTTTCCAATTACGCCCATTCAGAAATCACGATAAACCTACGCTGAATAGCATGGTCTATCCTAGCGACGATCGGCTGAAACTCAATAACAAGCTGGTCTTTTATTTTTTCATCTTTGGATCCAACGCATCGCGCAGACCATCTCCAATAAAGGTAAAAGCCATTACGACTAAGCCAACACAGAGTGAAGGCGCAAACAGGATCCATGGCTGGGTATTAATGGCAGTCTGCCCCTCCAGCATCATCATCCCCCAGCTGGTGATGAAGATGGCACCTTGGTTGGTGGCTGGTTTCAGACCGATCCCGAGATACCCCAGTACTGCTTCGGCGATAATCATGCCAGGGATTGCAAAAGCCAACCAAACCACGATTGGACCTAGCACATTCGGGAAGATGTGCCGGAACATGATGCGGTAATCACGCACTCCGACGCTGCGAGCAGCTTCAATGTAGTCCTTCTCCTTTTCAGATAATGTCGAGCCGCGCACCAACCGGGCAACTCCTACCCATGAAACGACCGCTAGAGCAAAAAACAATAAGAACAACCCGTTCAACCATTGACCGATAGGTGCATCCCGCAAAGTCACCATCAAGATGATGTAGAGCAGCAGGTTCGGGAAAGCATAAAATACGTCGGTTATTCTCATCATGACGTTATCAATTTTTCCACCAGCATATCCGGAGAGCATACCTACTGCTGTGCCGATTACCAGTATGACGATCACAGGTGTTAATCCAACGACCATCGAAACTCTTGCTCCATAGATCAGCCGGCTGAGCACATCCCGTCCGATCGAATCTGTGCCGAGGATAAACTGTGGGTCACCACTTTTACCATTAGCCGCTTCCTTAACCCATGCTGGTGGCAGAAAACTTGTTGCGTCGTGAATCTGCAGCGGATTCATCGGCGCCAAAGCTTCCGCGAAGATCGCTACAAATAAGAAGAAGGTAACGATAATCATACCGAAAATCGCCGCTTTGTTGCGGATTAGGCGCAGCCAGGCATCCATCCATAAACTGCGCGATGGCTGTCGGACCTCAGGTAATTCGGCTACACGTGACCTAGCCAGCGTTGCCATGTCTTTACTCCTATAAATGAATGCTTCCCTTTGCCTGCTTGATTGGCTTGATGGTCTGTAAATTGCCGAAGGTTTTTTGATTAGGATATCGGAAATTCAAACCATAATCAGTAGTCATCCTGCCTGGGAGAGAAATCAATCTACCCGAATCCGTGGATCGAGGAACCCATACAAAAGATCTACAGAGAGATTGGCAAATGTTATCAATAGCCCATATACCAATGTTGTTCCCAAAATCATGGAATAGTCACGGTTGCTGATGGCTTGAACATATTCCCGTCCGATCCCAGGGAAGGCAAACATGGTTTCAATGATGAATGAACCTACTACCAACCCTGCTAACGCAGGTCCCAAGATGGTGACAATTGGGATCAACGCATTCTTCAACATATGAACCGCGATAATGGACCTTTCATAAACACCTTTAGCTCGTGCAGTACGGATATAATCCTGGTCCAGCACATCCAAAACAGAGGTGCGCGTCAACCGCGCAGTAAATGCCATCGTACCAAAGCCCAGCACCAATGCTGGGATAATCCACACTTTTGGATCCACCCATGATCGGGGTACTACGCTTACCCAGTGCAGCATCACACCAAAGATAATGATCAGATAAATACCTATAACGAAATTGGGTACCGAAACCCCGAAATTGGCTATCACAGCACTTGTATAATCGATCCAGGTATTACGGTTCAAAGCTGCCAATATCCCAGCAGGGATGCCAACCAAGACTGCAAATGCCAATGAAATCAATCCCAAACGAACTGAATACCCAAAGCGGCTTTCCCAGATAGGTTTTCCTTCAGGAGCACTGAACAGGATTTCTTGGACTGTACGTCCCCGTTGGCGGTAAGATGGTCCCAGGTTTCCACAAATCGCACCGCATACATACTCCCCCTCTGAATTGATGTCACCAATAATATAAGCAACAAACTGGCGCCACATGGGCTTATCCAAGCCAAATTCCTGGTTTAGACGCTCTTGCGAAGCCGCATCCAGCTGGCGTCGGTCTGTATTTCGATCCCAAGGTCCGCCGGGAGCGGCATGCATAAGCAGGAATGTGACCAAGGCAATCGTGAAGAGAACCGGAATAATCCAGAGCAGTCGACGTATCGTGAAGCGCAGCATAGTATTCTGTCCTTCGATGGAGCCGGTCGCTCAATTGAGGGACCGGCTCCATGATCAAAGTACGGAGGAGTACTAATCCAATCTCTCCAGATCGTTTTCCAGGACTCGCCTGTCTGCCATCAGTCAAGTGCCCGGCAATCCTGGGAGATCGGTAAGATCCTATGGCATCATGCTGGTATCTATATCCACCAAGAGTGGATCAATCGATCCCGGCCAATCGGCATCTTGTGGGGTTGTGCTGATCCCCACCACCCATGGCTTGACCAGGAAATTATTGACATCGTTCCACATGAACGCACCAGGGACCGAGTCGATCAGCATGTCTTGCGCCTGCTTGTAGAGTGCCATGCGTTCGACTGGATCGACTTCGGTATCTGCATCTAGCAGGATAACATCCAAATCCGGATTGGAATACGCAATCCGGTCTGCGAACCAGCTGCCAGTTGTCCAGTAGACACTCAACCAGTTCTGGGGATCGGGATAATCGGCACACCAACCCATAATGAACATCTGCGGTGCGGTCTCTTGATCTTTAGAAATTGCCGTATACGTGGTCGGTTCGACTGGATTCAGCTCTATATCAATACCAAATACATCATTCCACTTGGCGACCAACCATTCGTTACGCACACGGTTTCGAGGAGTATCGCCAAATGTATCGACAATGGGAGGCAGGTTTTCAATCGAGCCATAGCTCGATTCTGCTATCAGTTCACGAGCAGCTTCCGGGTCATATCCCCAGCGGGTCTCGTTCTCCTGGTAACCCGGGAAACCCGGTGGTATCCAGGTCAATGTCGGTGCACCCAGTCCGTGTAGAACATCACGCACCCAGGCTTCACGATCGACTGCGGTAGCAAAAGCCGCCCGGACTTTCGGATCGGTAAAGGGCTCTTTTAGATGGTGGAAGTTCACCACGAAGCTGCAGGATCCGGGATAGATCATCGCTTCCTTACTAAGCACTTCATCCGCCATCACAGTCTCATAATCTTCAGCCGCGAGAGCAATGATATCGAATTCATCATTAAGGTATGCCTGGTAAGCAATGGCTGTGTCAGTGATATACGAGAACTCGATATCGACTGCACCTTGTCCACCCCAGTAGTAGGGGTTAGGTACAAAATATCCACGCACGAATGGCTCCAGGCTGGTTAAGATATACGGGCCATTCCCAACATGGTATTTCGAGCTGTTCCACCAGTTATCGCCGCCTTCAGCGATTAATTCCTCTTTTGCAGGGTACACCACCCACAGGCTCATTACCGTATGGAAGTAGGGGGCAGGACGAGCAAACTTCAGCTTCAAAACCCGGCATTCTTCCTGCTCATAGTCCGTACAAGGTTGCCCATCGAGATCCAAGGCCTGGATGCCTTCTTCAAGCATCGCTAAACCCTGTTCAGATTCTTCCTCTTCCCCTAACCGCCACTCAGACGCGCCGTAAATTTCATCCGTGATCCCAGCATACTCACCCGCGGTTGCTGGATCAATAGTGCGAAGCAGTGAATAGCGGAACCGCAGAGCGTTCAACGGACTGCCATCATAGTACTTTAACCCTTCTCGGAGCGTAAAAATCAGCTCAGTGGCATCTTCGTTATATTCCCAGGTTTCAGCTGCAGCTGGTACAGTCTCGAGGTTTGGATTTAAACGCGTTAGCCCTTCGTACATCAGTTTTAAGTGAGCGATTTCTCCGACGAACGAAGATTTTTGAGGATCGATAATATCAGGATAGGTTCCAGTCCCTGGATTGATGCGTAAAACTTTCGGTCCGGGTTCCGGAGTGGCGATTTCCGGTTCGACTGTAACTACAACTGTCTCCACTCTCACCGTTTCTTCACCCGGTTCCTTAACGACAACTGTCTCAATGACTGTCTGGACTTCCTGCTCGGGTTGAGCACAAGCGCCGAGGATCATACTAAGTACAATCAGTATGCCTATAATCGATATCCAAGATCTTTTTTTGCTGGTCATCATTTCTTCTCCTTATATAAGTGAATGTGCTGCGGCGATTTGGGCGGCCTCTCGAGCGAGGCACAAGATACATTAAATCTATCGAATTTCCCTCACCTCCATAAAATTGAGTCTCGGACTGCAACCAACAACAGAGAGATAATTCCAGCTAAAAACCCCGATTTTGCTGAGGCTTGAACGTGTGTTTTGTACCCCAACGACGCTTAATCTCTAGTACGATGCGCTCCCAGACTTCTTGGAAACATTCCTCTCCTTCGCATGGCGGGTTTATTGCTCTCTTCATCCAAGCATCAAATTTGTCCGGGTTAATACAAGGGTTAACAGCCATCACGACACTCCGCATATATGACTGTAGCGAAAAAATCCCCCAACCGCATCTGTCAGTTGGGGGATTTTTGTATTGGACAGTTGTCCAATTTAATCGATTTTATGGCACAAGCTGGCAGCGAATCGCCACTGCGATCGCTTCACCGCGGTTAGCTACCCCCAATTTCGCTAATATGTTGCTGACATGTGCCCGGGCAGTGGAACGGCTGATTGTTAAGCGGCTGGCGATCTCAGGATTGCTCAATCCCTCAACCAGCAGCGCTAATACTTCTCGTTCACGATTGGTTAAGTCATCACCAGGGCAAGGCTTGTCAAATGTGGATTGAACTAAAACCTGCGCGACTTCCGGTGCCAATGTGGAGTTGCCTTGGTATGCAGAATGGATAGCACCCACTAGCTCGTCGCCAGAGACATTCTTGAGTAAGTAGCTGATCGCTCCAGCTTGTAGTGCATTCGTGACCAGATCCTTATCTTGGAAGCTGGTCAAAGCTATCACCTGGATATCAGGTGAGTCATCCAAAATTATTCGGATGGCAGTCGATCCATCCATCTTTGGCATAACCAAGTCCATCAGGATGACATCCGGTTGAATGGCTTTGGCAGTTATAACAGCCTCTTCACCGTTGCTTGCTTCACCAACCAAGATGATATCTGAACTAGTGCGCAAATATGCTGCCAAGCCTCGGCGCACCATATGATGGTCATCTACAACCATCACCTTAATCGGACCACCATTTTTGTTATTACTCATCATGCAACTCCTCCGGCACTCCTCTGACCATGGCGCCTCGTCAAATACTCTTCGCACTCATCAATTGCCCCATCCTCATCCATACCCCTGGAGTCTGCGTTCCACGTCATTTTAATGTTGGTACCTGCACCAGTTCTGCTATCGACAATCAAACGTCCACTGATGGCCTGGGCTCGTTCGTTCATAATTTTCAGGCCTAGGCGGTCTTTGGGAACCTTCGCCAGGTCAAATCCTACGCCATCATCCACAATTTGCAGGCTGACAGATTCCAACTGGTCTGATGCTGTCACGATAATCAAGCTAACACTTACCGTGGACGCTCGGGCATGCTTTATCACGTTGTTCAATGCTTCCTGTGCAACCCGATAAAAGGCTACCTGAACATCTGGAGGTAATTCTCCCTGACCTTGAACATGCAGCACGACTGGATGACCAATCCGACCAGCAATCGCTTCTGTCAACTGCCGTAGCAGTTCAGGGAAATTTGCCTCACACACTCCGGCTGGACGTAGTTCTAACAATAGGGTACGCATCTCAGCTAGCGCGCCACGGCTTAATTGTCGTAATTCAGCCAACAACTGGCGGCCATCATTTGGATCGGCTTCATATAAACTCGGCAGCGCTTCGGCAATCAAACTAGCAGAAAACAATGTTTGGGTTACAGCATCGTGTAAATCACGCGCAAGTCGGTTTCGTTCACCAATAACTGCCATTTGCTGGGCACGTTCACGTAATTGAGCATTTCCGATCGCTAATGCAGCTTGGTCAGCAATAAGCATACATTGCTCGGTATCTTCATTCGAGAACGATCGTTCATGGATGTAAAAAAGAGCTAAACCGCCAAAGATCTCACCGCTCAAGTTGATCGGCACACAAAGCAATGCGTTATATTGGCTAACTTCCATTCCATGGAGATGCCCTTCCTCAGTGTTACGACGGGCCAGACTCGGAAAGACAACCGGGTCCCCAAACTGTATGTGTGGGGCGACAATTCTAGCTAATGATTCCTCTACCGCTAACGTATCATAATCATATGCCGGGTTCCGAGTATAACTAGCAATGATCTCCGCTTGATTTTCGGAACTTGTTCGATATATGATCGCCCGGTCTGCACTCGTCAAGTGAGTTGCTCGGGATACAATAAAATCCAAGCTTTCACCTAATGACCGGTTGGAGTTGAGCAGGATCATAATCTCCCTCAATCCTTCTCCTACCAAACGCCGGCGTTCAACCTCACGTGTTCGCTGTTGGACCATATGCTCAAGTTCTATATTCCTTTTTTGAATACGATTCACGCTCATCCGGTATCCAGCGACAACCCCAGAAAACACCAATACTGCAAGACCTATTTGGAACCAAGTTCGCTCCCAGAGCGGAGGCAAGATCCTTACTCTAATTTTTGCTCCAGATTCATTCCATATGCCGTCGTGGTTAGAGCCTTTGATATGCAGTGTATAATCCCCACCCGGTAGATTAGAATATCGCCCAGATCGGCGTGTCCCGGCCATGATCCAATCATCGTCAAAACCCTCCAGCATATAAGCATATTGGTTCTTTTCTGGTTGGATATAACTTATCGCCGCATACTCAAACTCAAAATAATTGTTTGGCCATTTGAGGGTGATATCTGATATATTTTCCAGCGTATCGTCTACCTGTAAAAGTTCCCCTCCTTGTGTGATTCCTGTCAGAACGATGGGGGGGATATACGGATCGTCTTGGATATCCAAAGGGTAGAAAGATATGAAACCATTTACCCCCCCAAAGTATAGTTTTCCATCGATCCCTTTAAAATAGGCTTGAGGACTGAACTCCCCGCCTGGTAAACCATCACTCTTGTCATAATTTTTGAACTGCTCCGTCTGGAGATTGAAGCGCGAAAGCCCGCTGTTGGTACTTAACCATAGGTATCCGCGCTGGTCCCCAAGTATTCCGTAGATCACCTCGTTGGCGAGGCCATCTTTGGTGTTGAAATGTCTAAATGATTGTTTTTCTGGATCGAATTGGTTTAAACCGCCACCATTGGTACCAACCCAGAGTTCTCCCCGGTGATCTTCATAAATTGCTAAGATGTCATCATCACTCAGCGTTCCTTGAACAGATGGATTATGATAGAAAACCGAAAAACTATCTGTTTCCCAATCATAACGGTTCAAACCCAAGCTCGTACCAATCCATAAATTTCCGCTGCGATCTTCATAAATCGTATGGATTGCGTTATCACTCAAGCTACCTGCATTTGACGGCAGGTGTAGGTACCGAACAAATGTACCAGTTGAACGATCCAAATAGTTCAAACCTCGATCAAACGTCCCTATCCATAATCCGCCAGCATGGTCCTCAAAGATAGCGCTGATTGAATCATCGCTGATCGTCCCTGCATCTGTAGAATCATGTCGATAGATCTCAAAAGTGTTACTCTCCTGCTGAAAACGGGCTAAACCACCACCACTGGTCCCGATCCATATTTCACCTCTACGATTTTCGATGATCGCATTAATTGTGTTGCTGCTGATACCGCTTGAATCTCTCGGGTCAAATTGATAATGTTTGAAATCTTCAGTTCCAACCTGCTGAAAATTTAATCCACCCCCATTGGTTCCAACCCAAAGATTTTGGTTCCGGTCAACCAGTATGGACAAAACTGTATCCGTGCTAAGACTAGTCGAGTCACTGGGGTCGTGACGGATGACATGAAAATCCTTGTCTGCAGGAGCATACTTCAACAGCCCATTACCATACGTACCTAGCCATAGAATTCCTAATGGGTCGAGAAAGATGGATCGAATGTTTTGGCTGCTTATACTGCGGTTATTTCCAGTTTGGATGGAAAGCCGGCGCACATCATCTGTACTGGGATTGACAAGGAATAATCCTTCGTTATCCAAGCCCGCCCATATCCCACCTTGGTTATCCTGTTGTATCACCCTAATCACGCTCGTTTGGGGCATAAATGGATCGCCTGGAGCTAAGGTGTATTGTTTGAACTCCCCACTTAAATAATCAAAGCGGTTTAATATACCATCTCCGGTACCAATCCATAGAAAACCCGCCAAATCCTCGTAGATCGAATAAACATCATTATGGCTCAACGTGCTTGGTATATTTACATCGTGTGTATACTGAATGAAAAATGGTTGACCAGTCTGCGGGCTGTCACTGCGCGCTGCTCGTCCTAGACTGAGCGAATCCGCATTCGGATTGGATAGCTCCGGATGATACATCCGGTTAAGACCTCCACCCAGTGTGCCAATCCAAAATGTCCCTGAGCGATCCTCTTGGATAGCTACCACATTGTTGTTGCTGAGACTCTGGGGATCTTGGGGATCGTTCTGATAACTAATGAAGCTTTCAGTCTCATCATCAAAGCGATTCAACCCACCCCCGGATGTCCCAATCCAAAGCTGGCCAGCTCGATCAAGAAACAATGCCTGGATGTGATCGCTGCTGATACTTCCCGGATTTTCAGGGTCGTATTGGTACCGAATAAACCGGTCTAATCTACGGTCGTAGCGATTTAAGCCTCCGCTGCCAGTTCCAATCCAAATCGACCCATCATTTCCTTCAAGCAATGCAGTGATCGTGTTATCACTCAGGCTATAGGGGTTGCTTGGCTCGGGTTTAAACACTGTAAACGTATACCCGTCGTATTTATTTAAACCATCGCGAGTACCAAACCACATAAAACCCTGGCTGCATTTCATGATTACGAGGACAGAATTCTGTGAAAGTCCTTCCTCACTGGTTAGTTGGGTGAACTGCATGTCAGCAAAATCATCAGCACCATTTTTCACAGATGAGAAGAGAGCACCTGTTAGGTGATATGAAGGCACCCTCTCATTCTCGTTCAGAATGCTAATGTTAGGGAAAAAATACAGTGCAGCGGTAGCGAATAAAATGTTAATGCGTGCGGTATGAGCGAGAGTTCTTAAGAATTTTTTGGGGAGTATGCGAAATATGTTCACTACAAGTTAATCCCTGCATTAAGGCTGAAACAGCTGGGTTATCGAAGCCTGAAGCTATAAATGCCCATGAGCAGTTCATTGTTACCTTTATTACTGTGGAATTGTGGAGAAAAGTTCATTACCCACCCACCTTTCAGGTTGGTATGTAATTATCTTAGAGAGCATACCCACAAGGTATGATCTATGTTCAATAAATTCCTCTGAAACGATACATGAACTAGCAGATATAATTAGACTGTGATCATAAATGTTATTTATCAGTCTTATCGTGGAAGGAGTTGACCCTGGGGTGATCTTATGGATGTAAAGCGAATCATCACGGTTCTGATATTAGTTGTGATACTAGTTGTTATTGTAGTGAACTATACTAACGATTCCCAGCAAAGCATTGGATTGAATCTTCAGTTATTTGCTACCTTCACTCCCGAACCTTCTGTAACACCCAGCCCACCTCCCGGCGGCCAAATTCAGGCTACGAACAGTTCTAATGGTGAAATTGGATTGGCCGACGTGGCACCCACCCGGACTCCTGCACCCACGGCAACGCCCGGGGTAATCGACCAGCGAATATCCAAATTTGTAAGACAACGCGGGATTCAATCCATCACAATCCTCGGTCTACGTATCGAAGATTGGATCAATCTCGCTTTGTCAATATTAATTGTATTATTTGGTTTTATTGTCGGGACTTGGTTAATTCGGCGCTTACTGCCTCGTCTTTTTGAAAGAAATAACATCAAATTAGGCAATGACATCATCAATAACGTAGGTGAGGATATCAGATGGTTAGCCACGTTAATAGCAATAAATTACGCAGTTTCCCGGCTAATATTCATCTATTCAGAGATAAAAAAGTTCACAGCAGACATTCTCTTCGTAGCTATGATCTGGTTTGCAGTCCATGCAACCTTTAAGCTTATCGATTTAGCAGAAGCCGAATCCAAGAAGAGAACAGATGCTGCCGAGCAGGGAGATCGAATCACACCAGTTCTCACCCTCACAACCCGCATCTTAAAAGTACTTGCTTCTCTGCTTGCAATTATGGTATTGCTTTCCTACTTTGGTATCAATGTGAGCGGTCTGCTCACCGTCTTAGGATTGGGTGGTTTGGCATTCTCCTTAGCAGCCCAGGATACAATTAAGGATGCCATCGCTGGTTTTATCATCCTGATCGACCAGCCATTTCGTGTCGGAGACAGGATTGAAATAGAGGAAATCGGTACGTGGGGAGATGTGGTTGATATCGGTTTGCGCACCACCCGTATCCGCACCCGCGATAATAGAATGGTCATCGTACCTAACTCAATCATTGGTAGCAACCAAGTTATCAACTATACATACCCCGATCCACGCTACCGGATTGAGACCCACGTCGATATCGCCTATGGTACCGACATTGCCTTCGCTCGCAAGATTATCATTGACACCGTCAGGGGCATTCCTGGTGTATTGCCAGACAAACCTGTCGATGCCCTCTACATCGAAATGGCAGATTTCGCAATGAGATTCAGAGTCCGCTGGTGGATTGAATCATACATCGATACTCGCCGTATGCTGGACCATGTCCACACCACATTAGATCAGGCATTTGCAGATTCCGGGATCGAATCACCATATCCAACCCAATATGTGATCGTGGGAAACGATCCTGATCTACCGCAGTATTATCGAAAGGAGAAAGGCCGTAAGAAAACAGCACCAGTTGATGATGAAACCTCGTAATTCCTGTAAGTTTATATACCTACAATTGAAATTTGGCAAAAACTGTCATCTAGCATGTTGGTTCTGAGGAATCAATGACTCGACCAGATCGATATGTCCAACGTTGCGCAGCTCTTTGAAGTTAGTTTAGATCAGCTCAATACCCCACTCTTTCGATCGCTGACAGTCTTGGGTGAGGTTTGTATCGCACACTGCTAGCTCCTGGGGATCGTTCAAACCTCGTTAGCTCAAAAAATACAGATCGTCTTTCGTTCCGCAACCGACGATATCGACATTGATCCTCACTTACACATGGTTTAAATTTCTTCTACAGCCAGCGGGTATTTTGATAGCACTTCACATCCTTCAGCGGTGATCAGGAGTGGGTTTTCATAACGGAAACCGGTATCATCCTCCGGACAGGCATATTGGATCGCACATATAATTAGCTCACCAGCCTCGTAGGTATGTTCTGGGTTCGTCCAGTATGGGAAAGGACCTTCGTTGGTCCCTATCCGCCACTCATCACCCATCAAACCAATGCCGTGTTCAAAACCGGGTACGACAAATTCAGCAAAGCCACCATCCTCACAAAACTCTTGCATCTCATCTGCTAGTGCTCCAGG
>JBFENN010000034.1:0-23565 GCA_041551115.1 Anaerolineales bacterium | reverse complement strand
TATTATTGAGACGATTGAGTACAATATGGAGTTCACATTACATTTGCGGGACTGCAACAAGCCTGGAAGATATTTTGTAACTGCCTTGATATACTACGAAACATTCGATGAGGAGATAGAGCAATTATATGGACAAGGGTCTGGGATTAACAAGAATATAGTGGATACCGCGCAGGTCGATTTCCTGATTCAGTGAATTATCATTGAACACTGGAAGGATACAAATTCAAACATAATATATCGGTCCTGATAATCTTAACAAGATTGAAGGCCATAGTTCAAAGGTTCGTCCCTGTGGCTTTTTCGTTCATGCTAGAATGTCATCAACGAAAAGAGCCCCCCGGGTCACGACATTCACACCATGAAAAACGATTCTCACGATAGCCATACCCAGCGAACTAATCAAAACCAACGGATGCAGCGAGTTTTCCTGTTGGTAACCTCGGTTGCTGCCCTGTTATTAGTTAGCATTCTAATTTACCGAGCTGCAGACCGTAACAGAATCTCCGAAGTACAGGCTAAGTCTCAATCGGAGACAACTTCTACCCAGCCTGTTGAGCAACAAAATAATATTATCGAAAATACCAATCAACACTCTTTCTTAGCGCAAGTCTCAACAACAACTCCAAACCAATCATCATTAACCATTACTCCAACTATTCCTCAATCGGCTACAGCCTCCCCAGCCCCACAACTGCTCCCAAATGCTGTGAGCTCACCTTCAAACAATGGGCCATCCATTGGTATCAGCGGGACAATATTTCTTTCGATAAATGAAGCAGGTTATTCCCATATTTATGCATATACTCCAACAACCCAAGGATTTTTGCGGCTAACAAATGGCAGCTGGGATGATATCACACCTTCAGTTAGTCCGGACGGGAGTCAACTTGCGTACACATCAAATCGTGGCGGGCAGTGGGATCTGTATATATTAAACATGGAATCTGGGGAAATCTCACGCTTGACACAAACCTTTGAATACGAGTCATCACCCGCATGGTCACCGGACGGTCAATGGTTGGCTTATGAGGCGTACACATCTCATCCCCGTGAGGAAGCGATCCCGCTGTTGGATGAAGACTATAGGATTTCAACTAATAATTCATACGATAGCACAGAAGTATATGACAATCACAGCCTCAATATATTCCTCCTACAAGTCCCAAATAGTGAAGAGCTTGAACCAAAAACAATCCAACTAACTAGTGCTCAAGGTAACGAGTATGCACCAGTTTGGTCGCCATCAGGTAGGCAGATTGCATTCGTCCAAGCGCTATCTGGTGATCATGAGATCTGGTTAGCAGATCTTGATAAAGTGGAAGGACGATTTCGCAATATTAGCCGTAGCCCCCTCTCGAAAGATCGTTTTCCTACCTGGTCTCCCTTTGACGGGAGGATAGCGTGGGCATCTACTTCGGAAGGTTTCACAAATATTCTAGTAGTGGAAGATATAACAACATCTGCTACTGCTCGTCCACTTGGCGCAGGGACACATCCGGTTTGGGACCCAACCGGGGCTTATATTCTCACGCCTCTAGATACACCAAACCATCAATACCTTACTGCCTACCATTCCCAAAAACCCGGTCTCATCTTACCTATGATAGCATTGCCTGGTCCTCTCGATGGTCTTTCATGGGGGAAGACGACTATTCCAAGTGACCTGCCTATTAGCATCATGCAATCCAGCCAAATTACACCTACACCACCTTGGAAACCTCAACTTTCAGCAGTCTCCAGCGTTGTGGGGAGTCGTTACAACATTGTCCAGCTTTCCGATATCGATGCGCCATACCCCTTACTGCATGATCTCGTAGATGAAGCTTTTTCAGCGCTGAGATCTGGATTGCGGGAGCGAATAGGCTGGGATTACCTGTCAACTCTAGAAAATGCTTTTGTGCCGCTAACCACACCTCTATTCCCGGGTCTATTTGATAATTGGCTATATTCAGGCAGGGCTATTGCTTTTAATCCTGCTCCGATCAATGCCGGGTGGATAGTAATTACAAAAGAAGAGTATGGCTCTGCTATCTACTGGCGGGTTTACGTTCGCACCCGCTTCCAAGATGGAACACAAGGAAAGCCGCTCTACGAATTTCCCTGGGATTTCAACGCCCGTTACAGCGGTGATACAAGATTTTATGAGCAAGGCGGTACCTCCGCTAATAAAATACCTGCAGGATACTGGGAAGATTTGACAGAGCTCGCGCAAGTTACTGGGTGG
Organism: Anaerolineales bacterium; assembly: GCA_041551115.1. Taxonomy (GTDB): domain Bacteria; phylum Chloroflexota; class Anaerolineae; order Anaerolineales; family UBA4823; genus DAOVXM01. The sequence continues at coordinate 21,338 of JBFENN010000034.1, read as the reverse complement.
CAAAGATTACCCGCCTTAGGTAGCTGGCGCTTCGCCTATGGTGCAGCCCAACATAACATATTTGTAATAAGTGATGGATTAGATTGGTTGTCTGCTATGGAAGAGATTTACCCACCCGAAGCTCTAGCAACACCAACGAAAGTGATTCCACCGACTTTCACCCCAACGAAGACACGCTGGCCGACCCCAACGCCAACATTTACTATAACTTCTTGGCCGTCCCAAACGCCCAGCCCAGTCAGCAGATCAACTACTCCCTCCCCATGATGCTCTTCAGAGTAACATTCACACTGTTTATCTGCTTGAGTTTAACAGGCTGTCAAGTTCAAGAGAATACCAGCCCTCCAAATGTAGTCAAACAACCCACAGCCACCCAAATCGCTACGCAAATTCGGGCCACTCTCACCGTTCAACGACCTACTGAGGTAATCAGCGGTCCCCCTGGGAGAACAGCTACTAAGAACTTTGAAACTGATCAAATTCCTAGCCCGGTTCCCGATCCCCTGCGCTTCGTTTTCCCCACCCCGATGGCAGCACCTGCATCAGCATGGCGACCTCCCCTTTATCCCATTCCCTGGGCGCCAACTGAATTCGATCACTTTTACTTCTCTCGCCCGATTTCAGCGGATGAGATAAATTGGCCTCTACCTGACTACAGGTATGGAGGCGTATTCCTTCCCGAAGTTGTACACACGGGTATCGATATACCCGCCCCAATAGGCACTGAGGTTTTTGCAACAGGTTCAGGTAGAATAACCTGGGCCGGATATGGCTTATTCCGCGGCAAGAAGGATCTCGATGACCCGTATGGGTTAGCAATTGTGATCAAACATGATTTCGGATATAAAGCCCAAGAGCTGTTCACAATTTACGGGCATATGGACCAAATTAATGTGGTTGTTGGACAGCAGGTAGAAGATGGAGAACTAATCGGATTGGTGGGACAAACTGGAAAAGTTACCGGTCCACACTTACATTTTGAAGTACGGATCGGAAGAAACAACTTTTATGACACTCGCAATCCGGAATTGTGGCTTGCCCCACCACTCGGCTGGGGATTGATAGCGGGGCGGGTGATGAGCACATCAGGTGTTTTAATCAACTCCTATCTGATAAAAGTACGCTCGCTAGATACAACCCAGACCTGGAGTATAAATACCTATGGGCAAGGAGCAGCCACCAGCGATGATTACTACCGGGAAAACATAGTCCTAGGTGATCTGCCAGCGGGAAAATATGAAATATGGATTGATTATCAAGGCAGCACATATAATCAAGAGATGGAAGTAAAACCTGGTATAGTAAGCTACTTTACTTTCCGAGGCAAGAATGGCTACAAAACAGAAGTTCCACCTACACCTGGATTGGAATTTGTTCCTCCAGATGCCACTCCGTCATCTACCCCTTGACATCCAGAACATATGTGCTAAACTTGAACTAGACAATACTATAACGCACAGATATTAAGGAGATAAACCATTATGGTAAGCAGTAAGCAGAAATCGCCATCGGGAAATGACGAGGCGCGTCAAGTTGCTTTAGATAAAGCGCTTGGTGATATCACCAAACGTTATGGGGATGGCTCCATTATGCGTTTAGGTGATTCCAAGCAGTTAACTGTCGATGCTATCCCGACTGGCTCATTATCTCTAGATATCGCGCTCGGTGTGGGTGGAATTCCACGTGGAAGAATTACAGAGATATATGGACCCGAATCATCAGGGAAAACAACCATCTCACAACATATCGTTGCCGAAGCCCAGAAGCTTGGAGGAACTTGTGCTTTTATCGACATGGAGCATGCACTCGATCCAAGTTACGCCTCAATGTGCGGTGTTGATGTTGAAAATCTTCTCATATCCCAACCTGATATGGGTGAACAAGCACTCGAAATTACAGAAACACTTGTCCGTTCTGGGGCTGTCGATGTGATCATCATCGATTCAGTGGCCGCTTTGGTACCGCGAGCGGAAATCGAGGGTGATATGGGTGATTCACCCATGGGTATGCAAGCTAGACTTATGTCTCAAGCACTTCGCAAGCTGTCGGGCGCCATCAAGCAAACAAATACTGCGGTAATTTTTACCAATCAATTAAGACAAAAAATTGGAGTCATGTTTGGGAATCCAGAAACAACCACCGGGGGTATGGCATTAAAGTTCTATACCAGTATCCGTTTGGATGTACGCCGGATCCAATCGATCAAACTGGGCTCGGAAATTATTGGTAATCGCACAAGGGTTCGCGTCGTCAAAAACAAAGTTGCACCCCCTTTCCGAACTGCAGAATTCGACATTATGTACAATGAGGGCATCTCCAAAGTCGGTGATATCCTCGATTTGGCAACTGAATTGGAAATCATAACCAAAAGGGGATCTTTTTACTCATATGGAGATCTACGGCTTGGACAAGGGAGAGAAAACTCTAAGGAATTTCTTCGCGATAATGTCGAATTAGCGAGCGAAATCGAGTTAGCTATTCGCCAACAGACTCTTAATGACATCATGCCGTATCCGATCAATACTGCTGATGGCGACTTTGAAGTAGAAGAGGATATATAATCTGAAAACAAGGCAATTCTACGATCTTCTATTCATTTGATGCGCACTTGGGATGTTGCAGCTTTACTCTCTTGCATTTTGTTCATAAGTGCCTGCGATAGCCGGAATAAAAATTCAATTGACAGTCAAATCTTCCGGCCTCCAACTGTCGCAGTTTCTCCCGCGCCCATCCTGACTCAATTACCAGCTACAAACTCACCAACTGCTTTATACACTCAAACACCATTCTCATCACCGACACCCTCATGCAGTAATAATTTAACCTTCCTGGAAGATGTAACAATACCTGATGGAACGATAGTTTCTCCAGGCCAGGAGATTGACAAACGCTGGCTGATCAGCAATAGCGGTTCGTGTAACTGGAATGAGGAATACCGCTTGCTGATGATTGCTGGCGCAGATTTCGGTCTTCATTCTAAACAATCGCTCTACCCTGCTCGCAGCAACACTGAGGCGATAATTCAGCTCCTCTTTACAGCTCCAGTAGAAAACGGCACCTATAGCAGCGCCTGGCAAGCATTCTCACCTCAAGGAGAGCCATTTGGAGATACATTTTTTATACAAATCATTGTTTCAGATACATGAAAATGCCAGAGATATCAGGATTCAACCAATGAAGATTGTAAATAAAAAAACACCGTCCGTGAGAACGGTGTATTCATACCCTGATGTTCTGGTTAAGTTCCCTCCTGCCAAGAGTTCAAATATTTGATTTGCTCATCGGTCAAGCTATCTATATCCACATTCATGGCATCCAATTTAATGCGGGCAATATCCTTGTCTATATCCTCCGGAACGGCATAGACCTTCTTTTCCATGCTGTTGGCATTCTTGACCATGTACTCGGCAGACAAAGCTTGGTTAGCAAAAGACATGTCCATAACACTTGCTGGGTGTCCCTCAGCAGCAGCCAGATTAATTAACCTTCCTTCTCCCAAAAGATTGATCAACCGGCCATCTGGCAGCTCATATTGTTCGACGAATGGTCGCACCAGCCGCTTATCAATAGACATCTCTTCCAAGGCAGGAATGTTTATTTCGACATTAAAGTGACCTGAGTTGGCAACAATTGCTCCATCTTTCATTGTCTCAAAATGGTGCCGGTCCAACACATTGATATCGCCTGTTAAAGTGCAGAATATGTCGCCAATTTCAACCGCCTCAGCCATTGGCATCACCCGGAATCCATCCATTACGGCTTCCAGCGCAGGTAGAGGATCAACTTCAGTGACAATCACATTCGCACCCATCCCTCGTGCGCGCATAGCTAAACCTCGCCCGCACCAGCCATAACCCGCAACCACGAATGCTTTCCCAGCCAATAATACATTGGTCGCTCTGATAATCCCATCTATAGTTGATTGACCCGTGCCATAGCGATTATCAAAGAAATGTTTTGTCATGGCATCATTGACTGCGATGACAGGAAATTCAAGCATATGATCTGCTGCCATTGCCCGTAGACGGATGACTCCAGTTGTTGTTTCCTCGGTCCCACCGATCATATTTGGTAACATTTCCCGCCGATCTTTGTGGAGAGTGCCGACCAAATCGGCACCATCGTCCATTGTCATGTGTGGTTCGTGATCTAATGCAGCATTGATGTGCTTGTAGTAGGTAACATTGTCTTCGCCTTTTATCGCATAAACAGGAATCTCAAAGTGTGTTACCAATGAAGCCGCAACATCATCTTGAGTGGATAGAGGATTCGAGGCAGTCAGGACTACATCTGCACCGCCCACATGAAGGGTGTGCATCAAATTGGCAGTCTCAGTTGTTACGTGCAAACATGCAGATACACGCACACCTTCGAGAGGGCGTTCCTTGGCAAATCTTTCCCGGATCAACCGGAGGACGGGCATCTCGCGTTCGGCCCAATTAATTCTACGCCGACCTCCTTCAGCAAGCTTTTGGTCTTTAATATCATAATGTTCCATCGATTATCTCCACTTTATAATTGGTTTGCTTGACAGCAAGTTCAAAGATTAGCATCCTATCTCTGCTCTAAAGCTAACTCGCAAATACATCCAATTTCCCTTTATCATCGAAGCTCTCACGGAAGCGATCAATAAACTCGCGCCTGGTATACGAGTGTGTTTGGGTGCCGGTCTCTTCAAGACAGTAAGTTGCGGCTAGAGCACCAACTCGTCCACACAATTCCCAATCAAGCCCTCGCCCATGAGCTGCCAGGAATCCACCTCTAAAAGCGTCACCTACACCAGTAGGATCTCCAATTCTCTTGGGTGCCGCAACAGGTATGTGAAATTGGCAGTCTTTGGCATAGATATCCGATCCATTTTCTCCGCGTGTAACAACCAAAACTTCAACATAATCTAGCAGCCTCATTTCAGACATGCCCGTCATTTTCTGAATCAGCGCGTATTCATAATCATTAACAAATAATGCGTATGCCCCTTCAATCCCCTCATGCAGCTCCTCGCCACTAAACCGGACAATTTGCTGGCTTGGATCATAAATGTATCTATAACCCATATCGATACATTCTGATACATAAGACTTCATGGCTTCTGGATCATTAGGGGAAATGACTACGATATCAGGTTTATCACCTTCCACTGCTTTTATTGAGAGTTCTGATGCATGCGCCATTGCCCCCGGGTAAAAACTAGCTATTTGGGCATTTGACAGGTCGGTATTCGCGAAGAACGAGGCTGTAAATTCCCCTGGCACCACTTTCGTCCAAGTAGTATCAATTCCTTTGCTTTCCAGCCATGCGCGGTATTCAACAAAATCTTCACCAACTGATGCGAATAACCTTGGTTTTTCACCGAGCAGAGATAGAGTATAGGCGATATTTGTCGCCACACCGCCCCTTAATCGAACCATGGATTCGACGAGAAATGATAGGCTGATACATTCAAGCTTATCGGGGAGGATATGGTCCTTGAAATACCCCGGGAATGTCATCAAATAATCAAAGGCTACGGAGCCAGTTAGCAAGATATTCATTTCTGATAAAGATTGTGCAAATTGGTTATGTCAGGGTTGCTCAAGATTCTTCCAACCTTTCCTGAAGGATATCCTTCAATTTCATTCTATATGGCGGTGTTACAATACCTCGTTCCGTTACGATAGCTGAGATTATTTCTGCGGGGGTGATATCAAAAGCTGGATTTCTAGCTTTTGCAGTAGATGGGGAGATTGGCTGACCATTTAGTGTGATTCCAAGCACTTCTTCTGGCGGCCGTTCTTCAATTGGGATCTGCGATCCATCCATAACAGATATATCAATCGTGGATGTAGGAACAACTGCAAAAACTGGCACATTGTTAGCGTGTGCGGTAAGCGCAAGCATATAGGTACCAATCTTGTTCACCACGTCGCCATTAGCAGCCACGCGATCAGCACCAAAAATCACCTTATGAACCATACCAGAACTTAAGAAATACCCCGCTGCGTTATCACTGATAATCTCATAAGGAATGCTGTACTGTTCCAGTTCCCAGGCAGTTAATCTTGCACCCTGGAGTCTTGGTCGGGTCTCATCAACTAAAACGTGGATACGCTTCCCTGATTCGTGCGCAGTCCTGATAACACCCAAAGCTGTACCCCAATCGACAGTTGCCAGAGACCCGGTATTGCAGTGATGGATAACCACATCTCCATCATCTAGCAGCTCCGCACCTAAACTGGCCATGCGCTTATTGATCTCGATATCCTCGTCTGCGATCCGTTGTGCTTCATCAAGCACAAAACTGCGTAATGCATCACAATCTACTTGTGAATCCCGCACCAGTCCTAATATACGGTCAACTGCCCACTTAAGATTAATCGCTGTTGGGCGGGCAGCGACTAAAACTAAACCCGCATCAAAGAGATCGCTCTTTAGGGATTTAGTTTTCACTGCTGTGGATTGTTTGGCTGCCAGTGCTAACCCAAATGCTGCTGCGGCTCCTATTGCCGGTGCACCTCGAATAACCATTTCGGTGACCGCCTTAGCGATTTGTCGATAATCATCAAACTCGACCACTCGGAACTCGCCGGGAAGTAATCTTTGATCGATCATCTGGACCGTATTGTTTTGGGGATTCCACTCAATTGTTCGCATGATTTATTCACTAAAAGACGCCCTCAATCGAGAGCGCCGGATCGCTGAGATTCAAAATCTTGAAGCTCCATCAGTTTAACATGGGAAATTTGCTTTGTCAAAGACTCGTTGGATTAATGCCTCATGAAATTCAGGTCGGTTGAAGCTGGAGTTCATTGACACGAGCTAAGCCCTAGATTATAAGGTGTGCGCACAAAAGATTAGGTTTATTATCTACTTGTCAGCACAGAAAAATACTATTCGAAAACTGGACAGAATGCGGTCAATCCTTGAGGTTTGGTCGAAGACAATAACTTAGGATCATCCATTGGATAAGAAAAAAATACTAACCACAATCACATTAGTACTCATTACGGTTGCAGTTGCATGTTCAAACCTCGGTGATATGGCTGCCGAGAAGCCTGGAAATCCTTCATTAGTGATCTCGCCGTCATCAACATTCACGCCAGTAATTCTACCAACATTTACCCCCGCCCCTACCTCCACACCAACACCTATTCCTGCCGCTCGGATGGAAGAAGGTGATCGGGCGCGTTTTATTGGTGATTGGGATCAAGCCATCTTTTCCTATCAAACGGTTTTGACAGGGAGCTCCGAGCCCGAACTTCAAAGTGCTGCTTTACTCGGATTAGGGCGCACATACTATCTTGCGGGAGATTTCCCATCAGCAATTCAATCCTTAAAATCATTGATTGAACTATATCCCGATTCTCCATATCTGCCCCATGCTCATTTCCATCTTGCCCAAGCCTATTTCGCTGATGGAAACTACTTCGATGCATCAGAACAATATCTCCAATACTTGACCCAAAGACCTGGCATCGTTGATGCGTACGTATTAAATATCCGTGGTGATGCTTTGAGGGAAAATGGCGATTATGCTGGTGCGATAATGGATTATCGTGCCGCTTTGCAAGCCCCCAGTTTTCTTGATGGTCTCGAGATTGAGATAAAAACTGCTACATCGCACGCTGCTGTTGGGGATTATGAGACGGCAATTGGAATGTACCAAGATATATATACGCGTGCTAACAATGATTATACAAAATCGCTTATGGATCTCTACTCTGGCCAAGCTTACCTAGCCATCGGAAAAATCCCGGAAGCTCACGAAGTATTTCAGGATGCAGTAAATAGCTACCCAACCTCCTCTGCGTCATACCAAGCCCTGCTCTCTTTAGTGGAGAGTGATGTTCCAGTGAATGAACTTAACCGAGGCATAGTTGATTACTACGCTGGACAATATGGAGTTGCTCTAGCTGCATTTGATCGCTATTTTCAATCTGGTGCTGGAGACCTGTCAACTGCGCGCTATTACAACGCACTCACTTTACGCGCCCTAGGCAATTACCAAGCCGCTATAGAAGATTGGGAAAAGATTATCCAGAATTACCCGGATGACCGCTTCTGGGATGACGCCTGGGAGCAAAAAGCTTACACCCAGTGGTGGCACTTACAAGAATTCGAACTCGCCATTCAAACTTTACTAGACTTTATAGAAGAAGCTCCCAATCATCCCCGCGCGGGTGAATTCCTTTATGATGCGGCTTCAGTGGCGGAGAGAGCAAATCAATTGGAGCGCGCAGCAACACTTTGGGAACAAACGGCAGAGCAGTATCCCGGTGATGAAAGAGCAATGCGAGCTATATTTCTTGCTGGTATTAATCGATATCGAACTGCTGATTTCACAAAGGCTATTGCGATGTTTGAACGCTATCTAGCCAACTCCACCACACTTGAGGAAAGAGCTGCTGCTTATTTTTGGCAGGGGAAAACCTATCAAGCACAAGGCGATCATGATGCGGCTAAGGTAGCATGGGAATCAGCCGCGGGCGCAGATCCAACCGGCTACTACAGCGAACGTGCACGCGATTTCCTTCGCCAAACACCTGCCTTCACACCTCCAGAAATGTACGACCTGTCTTTCGACTCAAAAATTGAACGAATCCAAGCACAAGACTGGCTTCGGGCAACCTTTGAAATTGGTCCAGATGTAGATTTATCAAATCCTGGACCAATATCAAGCGATCCAAGGTGGGTGAGAGGTACTGAGCTTTGGGAACTAGGACTATTTGAAGAAGCACGCACGGAATTTGAAAATCTACGTAACGCGGTACTTGCAGACCCGGTCAATAGCTTCCATCTTGCTAACCATCTGGTAGATTTAGGTCTATACCGATCGGCGATTTTTGCTGCCCGAGAAGTGTTAAATTCTGCTGGTATGAGTGACGCCGAGACGATGAGCGCCCCTTCTTATTTCAACCACCTGCGTTTTGGAGCATACTTCTCCGACATCGTACTCCCAATCGCACAGCAGTATGAACTACATCCCCTTTTCTTGCTGAGCGTAATACGCCAAGAGAGTGTCTTCGAAGGTTTTGTTCGTTCATCAGCCGGAGCGCGCGGGTTGATGCAGATTATGCCTGCTACTGGGCAAGATATCGTTTCTGAGTTAGGTTGGCCTGTAGCTTATGAAGATAGCGATCTTCACCGCCCAATAATTAATATAACCTTGGGCGCCGATTATTTAGATAAATGGCGTGATCACTTCAAGGGTGATCTGTATGCTGCGTTGGCGGCTTACAACGGAGGGCCAGGGAATGCAATTGAGTGGCAAAGTCTATCTAATAATGATCCAGACGTATTCATAGAGATCATCCGGTTTGAAGAGACACGCAACTATATTCGCAGTATTTATGAAATCTTTAATCTCTATCGCCGTCTTTATGATCGCACCCCGTAATGTTTTCCTGTGATTTCCAAATAACGAAAGATCAAGTTATCAACCTTAAAAAAGTCAACTACCACAAAAATCAATAATCGATCTTTGATGAGGATTAAGAGTCATCCTGGATTAATCAAGCGGCTTGATAATTGTCTCAATGTGCGAGTAAGTGCCGGTATATTGGATGAGAAACACTGCGGCGCGTTCCGTTTGTATAATGGATTTTACGAAGGTGAAGCCCACTTTGTCGTGGATGTATATGCAAGCACTTTGTTAATCTACAACTATTTACCCATTGAAGTAGATTCAACCTACCTCACATCTCAGGTGCAAACATACTATCTTGAACAGCTTCCATGGTTGGAATGCGTCGTTGTAAAAAACCGACGTTCACAATCTCAAATTGAAAGGATCGGTACAATTAGTCATGGGACCGGTGCATCTGACCGGGTACGGGAAGCAGGTGTTTGGTACGCCTTAGACTTACTCATGCATCGAGAGGCAGGTTTCTACCTTGATACTCGCAATCTCCGAACATGGTTGAAGAAATCACTACTGGTAGACACACTGCTCAACACATTTGCATATACTGGCAGCCTAGGAGTCGCCGCGCGAGCAGGTAATGTAAATCAGGTTACTTTTCTTGATCTCCAGCGTAAATATCTGAATATAGCTAAGACCTCGTATACGTTAAACGGATTTGAGATTGACAAATCAGCCTTCATTGTTGGGGATGTTTGGCAGCAAGCAAGTCAACTGAGAAGGAATAGAAAAAAATTCGACTGTGTAATCCTCGATCCGCCTCTCTTCTCAAAAACAAACCGCGGAACTGTTGATATGCTCCGCTCAAGTCATAAACTCATAAACAAAATCCGTCCTATTGTCTCCGATAATGGATTTCTCGTAGTAATAAACAATGCACTCTTCTTGAGTGGGGAAGATTTTATCGAAATATTAAATACGCTATCAGTGAGAGATTATTTGACGATCGAACGTATCATCCCAGTTCCATTAGATGTTACTGGTTTCCCTGATACTATTATTAGTCAACCCCCTGTGGATCCAACCCCTTTCAACCATCCAACCAAAATCGCAGTTCTGCGAATTCGGCATAAGAAATAAAGCCTATTCCTATGGATTTTCAACTGGGACAGTTTCTGTAGGTAGTGTTCGTTTTGCTACGAGGTACCAGGAATTCAGAGTAGCAAACCTCTCACTCGTGTCAAAAAGGGGACCCATCCGAACACCCTGTACCTGTTCATCCACTGCAAAAGAGTAAACCGGGTACAAAATGGGAAGTGCTGGCAACTCATTTACAAATCGCACTTGGAAATTCCCGTAATCTTTTTCGCGCTCAGCTAAATCGAAGTTGATGCGAGCGCGTTCGATGTATTCGCTTGCTTGCCGATCATCCCATTGGGAATAATTCTGCCCTCCTGTAATCTGGGCTTGGTCCCAAAATGGATATGGATCAGGATCTGGTGTCTGAGAGAGGTTGATGTCGACCAATGCTGCATCATAGTTACGTGTTTCCAAGTGATCGTTCAGCAATTCATCGTATGGCATACTTCGCAAGTTAATTCGGATACCAAGTCTTTCCCAATTTCCCTTGATAGCTGTAGCCATCGACGTATGGATATCAGTGTCAGGGTGGATAAGCTCAAATTCAAATCGGATATCATCTTTGACCCGAATCTCGCTGCCTCCCGCTGGGACTTTATACCCCGCCTCTTTGATGAGTGCTAATGCAATCTCTGGATCATACATAACTCGTTCAATACCATCAAAATATGCCCAGCTGCCAGGCAAGATAGGTCCATCCGAGATAAAGGCTTGACCGTTGAAAACTTGATCAACCAACCATTGCCGGTTTATGGCCATCAATAGCGCTTTGCGAATCGAATTATCTTGAAAGAACGGTAATTCTGGGTCATTCAAATTGAGAAATACAAGACTCTGCTGCGGCAGACGGCCAGAGTAAACATTCAATTCTGGTTCTTCCAATACATCACCCAGGGCTTCCCAGTCGACATTGCTGATGCCTAAGATTTCCCCCGCTCGGTATGCTTCCAAGGCTTGAGTGGCATCGGGAAAGTAATAGAATACCATCTGTTCAATAAATGGTGGGTCTTGATAGTACTCATCAAACCTATTTAAGACGACTCCAGTTATCTGACCTTCTTCAGAAAGTAATTCTTCAAACTTGAATGGACCACTACCAACAGGTGATAAGTTGAATTCGGCATCAATCATTGCTTCTGGAGACAGACCATTGAGGAGATGCTGAGGGACTACACCGAAAGTCAAATAGTCCAGGAATGGGGCATAAGGTTCAGGGAGGACAAATTGTAAAGTTTGTTCATCTAATGCATTTACTTCGATCTCATTCCACATCTCTTGAATATCTTCAGGAATTGGGATGTTCTGATCGCGCATCTGATCGATAGTAAATATCACATCCGCGGAAGTTACCGGCATGCCATCATGCCAAATCGCCTCGGGACGAATTGAGAAATTATAGACTGTTCCATCCTTAGATATCCCCCATGATTCTGCTAAATCCGGACGTGGTATCCCTCGATCATCATATCGGATGAGACCTGAGAAAAGCAAGCGGTTGATATCCCGATCAGCAGGGTTTTGATTTGCGAGTAATGGATTGAGACGGCCAAATTCACCAATTAAAGCCTCGCTATACACACCCCCAGAAGTCGGTTGCGCGACTGGTACGTCAGGTTGTAATACTGTTGGTTGCTGCCCAAGCAATAACGCGCCTATTGCAATCAAGGCTAGAAATACAAGAAGGAGCTGCCAGCGCAACCTTTTCATTATTTGCAACAATAGAGGGTGACACGGGTAGGCCGTGTGTCACCCTCTGTGACAAATCAACGGCAAAGAAGTAGTATCACGCCAATAAAAATTCGGGTTAAACAAGCGCAACAGATGCAAGGGCTAACGTAAAGAAGAGAAAACTGAGCACCAATGTTGCACGGAATAATGTTTTCTCAATACCTCTACGAGCAGTAAAAACACCACCGGTATCAGCACCGGTTAATCCACCCAGTCCCGCACCCTTACTTTGAAGAATCACGCTCATTATGAGAGCTACCGACGTTATAATTAGTGCGATATTCAAATATACTTCCACAAAAACCTCCAAATAGTTCGGGTCATACTACCAAGGCAGGCGGATTATACCTTATCGATTGACGAATAGTCAATTAGAGTTAAATTAGCTTCTTATTCCCTGCTTACCGGAAATCGATCTGTCATGTACGAACAAGTAGTCAATCTTCATATGCATAGTATCTACTCGGATGGACATGGGACCCACCATCAGATTGCTACCGCTGCGCTTCATTCTGCTGTTGATATTGTTATCGTTACCGATCATAATGTCTTGGTTCATGGCGTTGAAGGGTATTATGAAAATAAGGACCGCAAGATATTACTCATGATCGGTGAAGAGATACATGACCAGACACGCCAGCCTCAAAAGAACCACTTGCTTGTTATCGGAGCAGATAAGGAATTTTGTCTCAGAGGGGGAAATCCACAACAGTTAATCGATGATGTTAACGCATCCGGCGGGCTTACTTTTTTGGCTCATCCAGTCGATCCGGCTGCGCCTGCAGTTGGCGAAGCAGATTTATCGTGGGAAAACTGGGATGTAGTTGGCTACACCGGAATCGAACTCTGGAACGCAATGTCGGAATTTAAATCCCGACTCAGGTCAAAGCTGCATGCCGTATATTTCGCATTCAATCCGAACCGCGTAGCATTATCCCCATTTAAAAACGTCATCAAGAAATGGGATGAACTGTTGGCAGATGGAAAACGAATAGTCGCAATAGGGGGATCAGATGCACATGCCCTTCCTGGAAAACTTGGTCCGCTACAGAAAACGCTTTTCCCCTATGAATACCATTTTCGCACAATTAACACCCATATCTTTACGCCTCTCGAAATGAGTGGAGACGTGCATCAAGATCGCTTGATGGTTCTATCCAGTCTAAAAAGGGGGTGTGCCTTCATCGGATATGATCTTCCAGCGTCAACCAGGGGTTTTAGGTTCACTGCAAAAGACAAAGAAAAACTAGCCTGGATGGGAGATACAGTTTCTGGTACCTTTGGCGTGACCTTTCAAATTCGAATCCCCCATCCAGCAGAATGCATTCTGATCAAGGATGGGCAAATTGTAATGACCTGGTATAACCTTGAGTACTGCACGTATATTACATCGGAGCCTGGCGCCTACCGGGTTGAGGTCTACATCAACTACTTAGGTCGAAAACGCGCCTGGATCTTTAGCAATCCAATATTCATCAGATAAAACATACGCTCTCTGATGATGTATTAACCTACGGGAGAAATTGATTGACAATGAAATTTATACTCAAAGCTCCATTTAAGCCTACTGGTGATCAACCCAGCGCGATCAAACAGCTTGTCAATGGGATTGACCAGGGAATGGATCGTCAGGTGCTGCTGGGTGCTACTGGTACAGGGAAAACTTATACGATCGCATCAGTAATTGAGCAAGTTCAAAAACCTGCCCTCATCATGGCACATAATAAGACCTTAGCTGCTCAATTATATGCTGAATTCAGAGAGTTTTTTCCAGACAATGCGGTTGAATATTTTGTTTCATACTACGATTATTACCAACCCGAGGCATACGTACCTCGCCACGATTTGTATATTGAGAAAGATGCCGATATCAACGCAGAAATTGAACGTCTGAGATTAGCGGCGACGACAGCCTTGATGTCGCGCCAAGATGTCATTATTGTTGCCTCCGTATCCTGCATTTATGGCATCGGAAATCCAGAAGCTTATGGACGTGTGGTCCTTAACCTTGAAAGCGGCAAGATATACCGGCGCAATGCACTTCTCCGGCAATTGATCGAAAGCCAGTATGAAAGAAACGATTTAGAGCTCCGTCCTGGGAAATTTCGTGTTCGTGGCGATACGCTTGAAATCATCCCCGCCTATCAGGAGAAATTTGGATACAGAATAACATTCTTCGGAGATGAAGTCGAACGGCTTGTTGAATTTGACCCGGTCACTGGAGAACTCCTGCGAGAGCTGAAGACAGTCGCAATTTACCCAGCCAAGCACTTTATCACCGATCAGGACAAACTTATCCAAGCAATTTCGGATATCGAGACTGAACTTGAAGATCGGATAAAAGATTTCAATGCAAATGAAAAACTGCTTGAGGCGCAGCGGATCGAACAAAGGACCAAGTACGACTTGGAAATGCTGCGAGAGGTGGGATATTGTTCCGGAATCGAGAATTATTCTCGTCATCTGGACCAACGCCCAAGTGGGTCTCCACCTTGGACATTAATGGATTATTTGCCAAATGATTATTTGCTAATTATTGACGAATCCCATATGACTATTCCCCAGATACGAGGGATGTACAATGGTGACCGATCACGCAAAGGAACGTTAGTGGAATACGGCTTTCGGCTCCCATCTGCGCTGGACAACCGCCCATTAACATTTGACGAGTTCAACAAGCACATGGGCTACACAATATTTACGTCCGCAACACCCCGTCTATACGAAATGGAAATCGCAGACCAGATCGTAGAACAGATAATCCGCCCAACTGGATTGGTTGATCCTGAAGTTGACGTCCGTCCAGTAGAAGGTCAAGTTGATGATTTGATTAATGAGATTAACCAACGCGTTGAGGTCGGTCAACGAATATTAGTAACCACACTAACGAAACGAATGGCTGAGAAGCTATCAGATTATCTGATGGAACTCGGGATCAAAGTTCATTATCTCCATTCTGAGATCGATACCCTCGAACGTATCGGAATTTTGCGGGATCTACGTTTGGGGGTATTCGATGTAGTCGTCGGAATAAATCTGTTACGTGAAGGTTTAGACCTTCCTGAAGTATCCTTGGTTGCAATCCTAGATGCCGACAAGGAAGGTTTTTTAAGATCGGATACCGCACTAATCCAAACTATCGGTCGCGCAGCTCGCCACGTTGAGGGTAAAGTATTGATGTATGCAGACCGGATTACAGACTCAATGAAACGCGCGATTGATGAAACAAATCGCCGTCGACAAATCCAAATCGAGTATAACAAAGAGCATGGGATACAACCCGTTGGAATATATAAAGAAGTTAGAGATCTGACGGATCAATTAACAGTGCAGGCAGTCGCAGAAACACACGCAGAATATCGGGTTAAAGGGACAGCGGGGCTGCCCAAGTCCGATATCCAGCGTATTATTGTAGAATTAGAAAAACAGATGCAAGAAGCCGCCAAGAACTTGGAGTTTGAAAAAGCTGCCGTAATAAGAGATCAGGTCTTCGAATTGCGTAGCATATTAGCCGAAGAAGCGAGCTTACCCCCTTGGGAGAAAATCCGCCTCTTATCAGGTGACGAATAAATTTACACGAGTTCTCCAATATAATTAACGAAGACGCACGGATTTTCCTATTTACTGTGCAATCAGCAAGCTTAAGTGGTCAATTTATACGCTCATAAATTTTCCACAGGTTTAAGTTCATTTACTATAGATATGATTACCTTGCACACGTATATCTTAATCCTTCACCCATCACGCGGCGATACTTAATTTTCGCTTTCTCATATTCCTGATGACAGACTTCAATATTTTGATTGGCCAATAACATTCATCCAAATCTCGTGAAATCTTCATAAGTTCTTCACAACTTCAAGTTATATTGTAAGTGACCATATATCTTACCCAACTAAGGAGCAATCCATGTCCAAGAAAATTATTATCACAGCACTAGCGATGGTCCTAATCGTAGCGTTTGGAGTTGTAAGCTTGGCGAGAGCTCAAACCCAACCCCCTCCGAAACTTGATTGTCCAAATGACTGCCAGTACGATCAACAACAGTCCTTCTACCACATGGGAGGGCGCGGAAACCGCGGCACCTCAGATTGGGAGAATCGGGCTCAGGGTGGATTGATAGGTCAGGGTCTCTTGCATGAATATATGGTTGCCGCCTTGGCAGAAGTACTAGATATGCCTGTTGATCAGCTTGAGCAGCGCTTAATCGAAAGTAATAATTTGGGAACCATCTTGGAAGAGATGGGTATTGAGCATGATACGATTTATAACCTTTTGGGAGAGGCGAGAATTATTGCCATCGAACGGGCTGCTGAAGATGGAATTATGGATCAGGAACAAGCAGATTGGATGCTCAACCGGATAAACCAAATGCAATCCTCTTCAAGTTGGCTCGATCGAGGTGGATGTAATGAAGCTGGGGTGAGAGGTTTTGGACATCAAGGCAGGGGAATGCACAGGTCTTTCGAGTAATCCCAACAAAATAGACGATCCGCGGTGGGTGGATTAAAATCAATCTGCCCACCTTTTTTATATTTGACCAAATCTCTGCCTCAGAGGTAACCAAATGACAAGCGTATTAATAATCGAAGACGAAATCGAGTTGGTTAAAGTCTTACGATCATATATTGAAAAAACTGGTATATCAGTAATCAGTGCTTATCGAGGAGATACCGGTCTATCTCTGTGGATGCAAAAAAATCCCGATTTAGTGATCCTGGACTTGAATTTACCAGGAATGGATGGAGTTGACATTGCACGTGAGATTAGGCGAAAGTCAAATACTCCTATCATCATGCTTACTGCGCGGGCTGAAGAGACCGACCAATTAATTGGGCTCGAACTGGGAGCAGATGATTACATTACGAAACCATTTTCTCCCCGGATTGTTGTAGCACGTGTGCGCGCCTTACTCCGGCGCGCAAGTTCCGAGCCGTTCTCTGAAAAGTTAATCCATGCTGCAGATCTCAGAATAGATATAGACGCCCACAATGTTACTCGATTAGATGACGAGATTGAATTAACCCCCACAGAATTCAATCTATTGGTTAAACTAGCTTCGCAGCCCGGCAGAGCTTTTACGCGCAGCCAACTTCTAGAATCTGTGATGGATACTGATTTTGAAGGCTACGAACGTAATATTGATGCCCATATAAAAAATTTACGCTCCAAAATCGAACCTAACCCCAAAAAACCAGTCTATATTGAAACTGTCTTTGGTGTTGGCTATCGCTTCTCGAGAGTGTGATAAATAACCAGGCATATGGCAATATTCTGATTCGAATTATGATGCGCCTACGACTAATAATTTCCTTCGTGATCGTTGTACTCATCTCAGTGTTTAGTCTCGTGGTTCTTCTGCGAAGAAGTGCCGCTAATGAAGTACGCGCTTTTATGATGCATGGAACCGTGGTAGATTCCGAAGAACTCGTCTCAGAATTAATTGACTATTATCAACAAACTGGAACTCTCATTGGTGCCGCAAATGCACTAAATTTACCCAATCGCGGTCAAGCTCGAGGACGTGGAAGTATGGGGATGGGTATGAGTATCGACCAATATCTCATCTTGGCAGATCAGAAGGGTGAGATTCTATATTCATCTAATCCACTAAACGAGAACGTAGCACTTTCTACTCTGCAGTTACAAAATGCACTCCCTATCCAGCTGGATGGAAAAGATGTAGGGTATTTAGTGATCGATAGCACATCTGATTATTCAAGCAGTGATGAGGCTTTTTTGCTAGACCGTATAAACCAAGCCGCATTAACAGCAGCCATCATCGCAATCGCATTATCTTTACTTGTTGCACTTTTTCTTGCGTACCGTCTTCTTATCCCAGTTCGAGAATTAACTAACGCATCAGAGCAGCTAGCTGCAGGAGATCTTTCCTTTCGTGTACCCATCCATGGGAACGATGAATTAGCTATATTAGGAAAAACATTTAACCAGATGGCTGGTTCCTTGCAAATCGCTGAAGAAAATCGACAGGTGATGACCGCGGATATCGCCCACGAACTACGCAATCCACTTGCTGTTCAGCGCGCCACTCTCGAAGCCCTTCAGGATGGAATATACGAATCAACTCCTGATAGATTGGGATTGATTCTGGAGCAGAACCAGATGCTGACACGACTCGTGGATGATCTGAGCACCCTTGCACTCGCAGATGCTGGGCGCTTAGGATTAGATAAGGTTCCAACTGATATATATGAACTACTCCAACGAGTGGCAGGGAAATTTTCTATCCAAGCGGCAGAACACGAACAGATTATTAGCATAATTAAGGAGATCAAAGGGGCTGCTTCACTTGTAATTCAAATTGATCCAATTCGTGTCGAGCAAATTATCAACAACTTGATTTCTAATGCCCTCCGGTACAACCCGGATAATGGACAAATAGTAATCAAGTTATCAACAGATCAAGCAGAAGTGATTATTGATGTCATCAATCAAGGCCCGGGAATCCCTGAAGAAGCCCTTCAGCACATTTTTGAGCGGTTTTACCGCGCAGATAAATCCCGTAGCCGGCAAGAGGGAGGCACAGGTCTCGGGTTAGCAATAGCTCGCCAGTTGGCAGAGGCACATGGGGGTTCTCTTCAAGCAGCTAATCGCCCTACAGGTGGATCTATGTTTACCTTAACCATCCCGATCACCAATGGTTAGTTTCTCATCGGTACCTAACAATGAAGCCAACAAATGTAACTCGCTTACTTGACCAAAGAAATATCCCCTACGCGGTAGAGGAATTACCAGCGCGAAAGCTTAGTGCTGTTGAGGTCGCGCAGATATTGGGTGTTTCTCCGAATGAGGTGTATAAGACAATTGTTGTGAAACGTAAAGCCAAGGGGAAACCAATCTTGGCTGTTATCCCAGGTGGTAAAGCTGTAAATCTTAAATCGGTCGCCCAGGCGGTTGGAGAGAAAAAAGTTGAATTAGCAACCGAGCGAGAAGCAGAGCTGCTAACAAAGCTTAAAGCCGGGGGAATATCACCGCTGGCGCTAATTAATAAAGGCTTCCAGGTAATCCTTGACCATGATGCGTTGCTCTTCGAGTATGTGTATATTTCCGGTGGTCAGCGTGGGATGAATATTCGGTTACCAGTGACTGACCTGATAGAGATCACTCATGCGACGCTCTCTGATATAACAACATAATCCGATTCCCAATTCGGAAGGCTCGGATTTGGCGATAGACAGGTAGTTAACTTCAATCCAACTAATCGGTACCATGACAAGATTATTGCACTTCAAACGAATATTCGCTTTGCAATTATAAATATCTTATCAAAATATATTCGAAATCTTGCTCAAAACCTCATTTTTCCCTATAATTACTTCTTACAAGTAAAATAACCGATATGTCGAGATGATAAACCAAGTCTGGACACCAGATATCTGCGTACCTATTTTGAACTCAAATTTAATATCAGGGTAGTCCTGATTTATATGACTCGTCAATACAGAACCGCGCTTACTCTTCAGTAATAACTCTTTGGGCAATATTCCATTTTAGTAGAGGAGGTGGTGAATAAGTCAAAAATGAACCATTGGATTTTCGTATTTAATCGTTTGGCTCAAATAAACTTGTAATGCTAAAGGAGAGAGATATGTCACGTAGATCATTGTTGTTGATATCAGTATTAGTTGTGTTTGCTTTCATCATATCTGCCTGCAGTACCGGTGGTGGGGAAACCGTGGTTGAGACAGTCGAAGTTGTTAAGACTGTAATCGTTACGGTTGAAGCGCCAGCTGAGGGTGGTGGAGAAGCAGCTCCGAGTGCACCCGTTGGTTATGGTTCAATCGTAGCAACGATTAAGGATCGGGGTAAGCTGGTCTGTGGTGGTCGAACAGATTTAGCCGGTTTTGGTGTGCTGGATGCAGATGGACGTAATATTGGCTTTGATATTGATTTATGCCGCGCAATTGCAGTCGCCCTCTTGGGAGATCCTGACGCTGTCGAATTTGTACCCCTAAGTGCAGCAGAACGTGGGCCAGCATTGCAAACCGGAGAAGTGGATATTTTATCCCGTAATGCTACCTGGACCAGCACCCGCGACGCGCAGTGGGGTAACTTCGCATGGGTTTGGTTTTATGATGGTCAGGGCTTTATGGTTCCAGCAGAGAGTGGTATCACTACGATCGAAGAGTTAGATGGCGCCACAGTTTGTGTCACAAGCGGCACAACAACCGAACTAAATCTGGCAGATGCCTTCCGTCAGCGAGGCCTCGAATTCACAGCCGTGACATTTGAAGATACAGCCACTGTGTATAGCACATACGAAGAAGGTCGCTGTGATGCAACCACTAGTGACAAATCTCAATTAGCTTCTGTACGTAGTGGATTTGCAGATCCTGCCGCTCATGTCATCCTGGATATTACCATATCTAAAGAACCCCTTACTCCTGCAGTTCCCGCCGGGGATGATCAGTGGTTTGATATTGTAAAAACCATCGAGTGGGGTTTGATCAATGCAGAAGAGCTTGGCGTTACACAAGCTAATGTAGAGGAGATGAAGAACAGCGATAATATTGAAATCCGCCGTCTATTAGGTTCAGAGGGTGAATGGGGACAATCCGATTTAGGTCTCCCAGCCGACGCGGTTGCCCAAGCTGTTTCAGCAGTTGGAAACTATGGTGAAATTTACGATCGCTATATCGGACCCGATGGGTTGAATATCCCTCGTGGTCCAAACAGCTTATGGACAGAAGGCGGTCTCATCTATGCCCCACCGCTAAGGTAAACTGCTCACCATTATTTGAAAGATAACTGGGATATTGGCATTTGAAAGCCAACATCCCAGTTATCTACTACGAACACAAATTTCACAAAGTATATTTTGGTTTCAAAAACTACACCGAGTTAACCATCAAGAGAGATAGATGAGATCCCAGCGACCTCCTTCCAACGGGATTCAATTCCACAGTCAAACTCCATTCTGGCGTGATGAACGCGTAATACGTATTGCATTGCAGATAATATCTGCCGTTCTCGCAGTTGGACTGCTTTATTGGGTTATCAGCAATGTCATTAGTTCCGCTGAGCAGCGTGGACTCTCACTCGGGTTTGGCTTTCTAAATGAATCTGCCGGTTTCCCTATTGGCGAATCGGATATGCCGTATGACCCCTCTCG
>JBFENN010000033.1:0-23649 GCA_041551115.1 Anaerolineales bacterium | reverse complement strand
TGTCTGGCGCTGAATAATGGCAGGACTCCTACTAATACAGGAACGTCCAGTGAGCCATGCTGTTCACCATACTGCTGTAAGAATTTTATGGCCAAATTAGGGTCATAGATAGGTTGTGTTAGCACGAAATCTGCCCCGGCCTCCAATTTTCGACGCAAGTTTTTGATCTCCCGATCCGGTTGGGCAGGGGTCAAATTCAGCGCACAACCAACAAAAAAAGAAGTGGGCTGCCCGATATCAGCTCCGGCGTGATCAATCCCTATGTTAAAGCTTTGCTTGATCAACTTGATTAATCCGGAAGGCACCAAATCATAATTATCCATCGCATCTGGATAATCACCAATTGATGTCGGGTCACCCATGACAACAAAAACGTTGCGGATACCTAATGCGTGTGCCGCGAGCAGATCGCCTTGGACCCGCAGCAAATTGCGGCCCCTCGTTGGGAAATGGAGCGTAGTCTCAATGTTCACTTTGCGCTGTACTAGATCACAGACCGCCCAGGGACTCATACGCATGCGAGCCATTGGGCTGTCAGCAACATTGATCACGTCCGCACCTGATTCTGCTAACAAACTAGCGCCAGCCAGCAGTTTATGGGCTGATAAACCACGCGGTGGGTCCATCTCAACTGAAACCACGAAATTCTGTGCGGCAAGTTTATGAGAGAGCCGAGAGCGGTGATCCAGAGATGCTTGCTCGCTATCCAATTCGGCTGGCATCGACAGTTCAACCACAGATGGAGCACAGCTTTCACTAATATTCTCTAGCGCGAAGCGCATGGCTGCGATGTGCTCGGGCGTTGTACCGCAGCATCCACCGACCATACTAGCTCCAGCTTCACAAAAAGCCAAAGCGTATTCACCAAAATAATCCGTGTTTGCAGGGTACATGATGCGGCCACCAACCTGCTCAGGCCAACCGGCGTTTGGCATAACCGAGAAACGTGCAGAGGGCACAGCATCATGCATCTGGCGCAAGATACGCCAGATCTGCGCCGGGCCACCTGAACAGTTTGCCCCGATCACATCAACATTATTTTCAGCTAGCACGCGAGCGACTTTCGTGGGTGAGTCCCCAAGCAAGGTGAGGTCGTCACGCGTGTAGGTCATTGACGCCACGACCGGCACATCGCCAACCTGACGAGCAGCTCGGACAGCTGCAATTAATTCATGCAAATCGCTGAACGTCTCCAGGATCAGCAGGTCCACTCCCGATGCAACCAAGGCTTGAATCTGCTCAGCAAAAGCGGTTTCAGCATCTTCGGGCTGTACTCGCCCATATGGCGCTAAGCGAACTCCTAAAGGGCCCACATCGCCTGCAATCAAGATTTCTCGAAAAGTATCTCCCCGAGCCTGCTGGGCTAATTCAACTCCGGCACGATTTATATCGACAACTTGTCTTTCCAGACCCCGCAAACCAAGTTTATATGAGTTAGCACCGAAGGTATTGGTTTGGATGATTCGAGCGCCGGCTTCGATATAAGCACGGTGGGTTTCCGCGACGAGGGTGGGGTGGGTTAAATTTAGTGCATCAAAACATTGTCCAAAATCAATACTGTAGGCATTCAGCACAGTTCCCATCGCACCATCACCTAACAAAGGTATGCTGGTATCTGCTAAAAGACGTATGAATTTATTTTTCTCAAAAGTATCCATCTACATGCTCCAATAAGCAAATTCGGCGAGAGCAAAAATTGTATCCACATACCTGGTATTGATCTGCGGGATGATCATCCAGAAAGCTGTTCAACCCGGCTCTCACCAACACTGAAGTATTTCGCTTGTGGATGGTGCACAATGAGAGCGGCAGTCGATTGTTCCGGGACCAACTGGTATGCTTCAGTTAGCGACATGCCTAACTCACTCTCCGCCGGCAACAGATCAAAAACCACCCGGTGATCCTCCAACTGCGGTACGGCCGGGTAACCCCACGAGTAGCGTTTGCCCTGCCCATCAGCCAGTCCTAGCTCGCGTAGAATATGGTGATGTAAATAATCAGCGGCAGCTTCGGCGGTTTGAACTGCTAAACCGTGAACAAAATACCCTTCTGCGTAATCATCATCCTTCTGCAGCTGATCAAAATATGCCGTGGCTTGAGCACCAACCGTGACCACCTGAAGGGGAAGCACATCCATCACACCACTCTCTGCCCTAGCGAAGTAATCTGCGATACACAGGTGCTCTCCCCCTGGTTGACGGGGGAACGAGAGGCGGGTAAGCTCTTGTGGCTGTCCGGCAATCGTAGTTGGGTCATATACAATTATTTCGTCACCTTGTGCCTGAACCGGCCAATAGCCATATATTCCTTGCGGCTTGAGCCACGTCTCCCGTAAAGCATCGCGCTCCATATGCTGCAAACGCGCCTCAAATTCACGCTGCAGCTGTTCCCATTCCTCACCGTGGGCATTCTTTGCCCCCCAAGAGAGGCGAAAAAGCTCTTTCTTCGATAAATGCTTGAAGACTAGTTCAAGGGGCATCTGCCTGACAACCCGCGATCCCCAGCTAACACCCAGTGGTAAATGAATCGGTTGCGGGCTGACCTTAGAACGCTTGCCAGAACCCTTTTGGCGCACCCTATCAGGTCGATCTTGTTCCTGCTGCGCGCTATGCTGCAGCTGAATCAACAACTCCTCTCTCGTTTCGGGATCGTTAAGCTGGTCCATGACCGCCAAGCCTTCAAATGCATCTTTGCAGTAGAATACCCCTGGTTGAAATATCTCGCCTGCCTCTGTATAGAGCATTCGCCATCCGAAACGCCGATTGATCGCAGCACCTCCAACTAATACCGGGATATCCAATCCGCGCCGCTGCAATTCATTGACTATTAACGGCATCTGTTTGGATGTGCTGACCAGAAGGGCACTCAACCCGATCGCATTTGCATTAACTTGCTGGGCCTTGGAAATGATCGTCTCTGCGGGCACCTGCTTGCCGAGATCGACAACCGTATAGCCGTTATTTGAAAGGATGGTTTTGACAAGATTCTTGCCAATATCGTGTACATCTCCGTATACCGTCGCCAGAACAATTGTCCCTTTGGTAGTCCCCGTGGCACGATCAAGAAACTGCTCGACATGGGCGACGGCCGTTTTCATCACTTCAGCTGATTGGAGTACAAACGGTAAGATCAACTCACCAGCACCGAATTTGTCCCCGACTTCTTTCATGGCGGGCAGTAAGACCGTGTTCAATATCTCAACCGCAGTCTCGTGACGATTCTGTGGGGATTCACGGGTAAGTATCTCATCGATATCAGCTTCGACCCCCTCTTTATGACGGTGAAGAATTCGCCAGTGTAAGCGCTGTTCTGGGGAATAATCTGCTATTGGATCGACAACACTGTCACTTGTTGTTGTCCGATCTTCAGCGACAGATTCAAAGTACTCGATAAAACACTGTAGTGCATCAGGACTGTGATCCAGCAGCAAATCCTCCGTCAGGGAGCGTTCGTTTTCGGGGATTTCTGCATACGGTGTAATATGGGCCGGATTCACAATAGCCATATCTAGGCCTGCCTTAACAGCATGGAACAGCATGATACTGTTGAGTACCGGCCGTGCATGGCGTGCTAATCCAAAGGAGACATTGCTCACTCCCAGTGATGTAAACACTCCGGGCAGTTCCGATTTGATCATCTTAATCGCTGCAATTGTCTCCATGGCTGAATCACGATATTCACTATCCCCGGTCGCCAGCGTAAAGGTCAGCGTATCAAAGACCAGATCCTCAGGTCGTAATCCGTGGCCAATCACTGCAATATCATACAACCGTTTGGCAACCTCCAACTTTCGTTGGGCAGTTCGAGCCATCCCCTGCTCATCAATCGTTAGACACAAGACCGCGGCATTGTACTGTTTTGCCAAGGTAAAAACACGATCGGCTTTATCGCGGCCTGATTCCAGGTGGGTGGAATTAATCAAACAACGACCTGGGGCAGTTTTAAGAGCAAGTTCCATCACCTCGAGCTCAGTGGTATCGATCACCAGGGGTACGTCTACACCCGTAGATAATCGCTTTATGACCTTCTGCATCAAATGTGCTTCGTCAGCACGTTCGGTAACTGCTACTGAGATATCTAAAGCGTGTGCACCACCTTGCACCTGCTGACGGGCTAAGTCCAAGATGGCATCATAATCTTCAGCCAATAATAGACGTTTGAACTTACGGCTGCCCTGCGCATTGCAGCGCTCTCCAATCAGCAGGGGAGGTGGTTCCTGCTGCATCGGTATAGCATGGATTGCCGAGGCGAGGCGAGCTGCATCGACATGTGGGCGTGGAGGACTGGGGTGATCCCCCAGTTTATCAACCAAGACCTTTAAGTGGGCAGGTGTGGTACCGCAGCAGCCCCCAACCACGCTAATATGATTGTTCACAATAAAACTCATTAATGCCCGAGCAAAGGGTTCTGGCTGCAGTGGGTAGACTGCTTCCCCGTCCACATTCAATGGTAATCCAGCATTTGGAATGCAAGAGATTGGCAGGGTAGTATGCTCACCCAAAAAGCGGATCGGCTCACGCATGTGCTCAGGTCCTGTTGAGCAATTCAGACCGATCACATCAATCGCCAACCCTTCCAAGATCGTAACCGCAGCTGCGATGTCAGTTCCCAGCAACATGCGACCGGTGGTATCCAATGTTACTTGAGCTTGAATTGGCAAGTAACGATCAGATTCCTCAAAAGCCAACTGGATACCCATGATCACGGCTCTTACTTCAAGGATATCCTGGGAAGTCTCAACCAAGAGCAGGTCTACCCCGCCAGCGATTAAAGCAACTGCCTGCTCACGAAAGACCTCCACAAGCTCATCAAAGGTGATGTCCGAAAGATCCGGATCGTCGGCAGAAATCAGTTTCCCCGAGGGGCCAATTGAACCTGCAACAAAGCGTGGTTTTTCAGGCGTGCTGTATTCATCTGCCAACCTGCGGGCAAGCAATGCAGCAGCGCGGTTAATGTCAAATACGCGTTGGGATAAACCGTATTCCCCCAGTGTTAAGCAATTGGCGCGAAAAGTATCGGTTTCCAGCACATCCACTCCAACTTCCAAGAAAGAACGGTGAACCTGTTCAATAGCTTGCGGGTAGCTAAGGACTAGATAATCGATACAGCCGTTATACTGTTCTCCACCGAATTGCTCTGGGGTCAGTTCTAACGCCTGCACGCTGGTGCCCATTGCGCCATCAAATATCAGCACGCGCTGTTCTAGTGCATCAAGATAAGCCCGATTTGTGTATTGGCGTGATTGGATCATTAACACCTCAAAACAAAGCGCCTCCCAGGAAGAGAGGCGCTTTCGATTAACTCGATGGCTCATCTTCCAGAGTGCAAGCATGCAACATATTTGCTTCTGCTTGCCGTCTGCCGGAATTGGCACCTACCACCGGCAATAAACCGGATAGTGGCTGCCGAGGCTTCTCAGGGCCGGTCCCTCCACCTCTCTGGATGAGTGGGCAAATACCATAAATCCCAGTGGAACAATTGCGGCGGAGTTTACCATACCCGCGAAGCACTTGTCAAATCAGCTGATTAGGGAAGTTCATACATAGCAACCCATGTGTTTGGTTTATCAAAACCTGCGCTCCATGGGTGACCCTGATCAAGCTGGTAGAGTTTCTTCAATTTATTGTAGATCAACTTCCTTGAGACCAAGTCTGCCTGCTGCTAGTGTTTTCTATAAACCGGGCAAGTCAGCGACTGACCTTGGTCAAGATGGTAATCTCGCCGCTGGCATCTGCACACCCGATGAACTTGGAATAGTGCATATCAGACGTGAAGCCAGGGAAATGGTAATGCCTACAAATTGCTCGAAAGCGACTGCTTGATGACCATCCGGGTCGATGCAAAACCAGAAATCAATTAATGGGCTTGATAGGAATCGTAAGAATTTTTGGTTACACAGTTGGGATTTGCGGAGCATTTACGATCGACTTGCCTGCTGACCAATTTAACTTTTGTGGTCTGCTCCTATATCGCCAAGCGCCGAATGCATACATCCAGAGAGGCAGCGTTAGATACATGTAATGCATCGAGGTCCTGGTTGATTTTTGAGTAATATATTTTTTTTGAATGATTGGCTGCAAAGCGGGATATGATAAGATTAATTACTAGAACAATTGTACCATAAATTTGTCGTTTTGGGAAGTGTTCTAGGATGGTTTCGCGGTTTTTTGATCTTGGAAAAGAGGATTGGTGAGAGATGATCGTGTGAGTTTTCATTCTATCTTTGATGAATTACGCTCGACAGCTTGACACCATAGCGAGAAAAACTCTTTGCTCATAGCAATAGTTCGTCCAATTTGGCACTGGTATCCTTGGAAGAAGCAGCTCGGCAAGCAGGATTGGGCTTCCTTCATTGGTCAAGGAGCGCTACGACTTTGTACGACTCAGCGACCACCTTGAGAAAACCAAACCACCATTCCTGCTGGATTTCTTACAAACATCAACTGCGCGCACACTGCTCCAACAACTGAGGGATCATTGCATTCAACAAATTGGTCAAATCCAAAGGATTTTGGAAGGAGAACTCAAGATTTCTCATTCGTGGATAGATTGCTTGATCCCCTACAAGCGAATTTCGAAAATCAGGGGATCTACAAAATCATCACAACCTTATGCCCTTTGTCCAATGCAATTGATTATAAGCAGGGGATACAGGAGAATAATACTCCAGGCAGCAAGAGCGCAACTCAAACCGTTAGCGCTAATCCACTTCCCAAGGAGGCGTGCCAGAGCCGCCAGCCCCGTGGAGAGAAGCCTGGATTGTGTCCTGGAGTTCAGGCATTAAATCAGCAACTGCTGCGAGCATACCAAAACACCCTGCGATCATCATATCGCCAAAGGGAACAGCAAAATAAGGCCGCAGGGAAGATCTGCGCATTAAACTGCGCCGCGGTCCTGTTACGATAACGCCGTACTCCTGTAAACCAAGGTCCAGTGGAGTTGGATCGTATACCAGCGCGCCATGCCCATGGTCATCAAAAATGTCGCTGTGCTGAAGAGTACCTGCTGCCAGAGCAAGCAGGAGGGTTTCCAATTTGGGCAAATCGAGCAAGCCGGTATGGTGCTCAAAAACGGCTTCGACACCAGCCGGCCCGAGACGGAAGGCCAAAGTGTGAAAGTTGCCTACATTTGCAACGATTTTGCGCGGCTGAGCGGCAACTAAAGGGTCGAATAGTGCACCTAAAACAGCGGCTGGAGCGGTATCCATTACAACCAAAGGTGCTCCAATTCCCTTGGACGAAGCCACAACTGCCTGCAGACGGGTCATGATGACAGGCACATCCTGGGTGCAGAAGGCAAACGCACTCAGACTTTTGGTCTCTTGCAGACGCTGGTCAAGATAATCAAAACGGAACTGGCGATCTGAGTAGCCAGGTGGGGCATTACCATGATCAAAGACAGCTACTGCAACAGCAGCTAAATCATCCAGCGGAACAGAGAATTTGGCAAATGTGTCAGCAATCGCCAAAAAATCAAAGTCACGCAACTCCAGACGAAGCACAGATTCAGGCAAACGGAGAGCTTCATCATCGCTTACCACAGTGATACCCATCGAAGCGACGGCTTCCAAATCATCATTGAACGAACGGGCTGCTTCCGGAGTGGCGAATATGGGTAAACCCGATTGGGCGTGGGCTTCCGCCGCCCATTGACTTGGACCACCGCCCATGGTCACACCAGACAAAAGCACGGCCTGCTGGTTGCGCGTTGCTTCCTTAAGCTGGTGATGGACTAACATGGTTGGTGATGGCACTACCAATTTGAACCCATTCTCGAGGTCAAGTTGAGAATCGAACAAGAATATGTCCTGAGTACCGGTACCAACATCAACACAGAGAATTTTCATAACATTGAACAGGCCTTCAATCTATCTTCAGAGAGCGACGGAGAGAGCTTGGCGGAGAGTTTACCACAAGAATTGTGCATTATCCCCAACCATGTGTCTACACCATGTAATTTTGTACTGCGATTATTGATCTAGCTCAAATCTGCCTACAGCAGCCACCATATGAATAAGGTATACTACGAGCGCTTTCAGGCTGTAATTATATGTGTAATAGTGATCCAGCTTGCGAATACTAGGTGACCAATGGACCATAAGAACGAAAAGGAGCGCTGGGAAGAGGAGACACTCGCCTCAGCGCTTGAACACCATCCAGAGCGAAAGGAACGGTTCCGCACCAGCTCCGGAATTGAGCTACCCAGAATCCTGACACCTTTCGACATTGCCCCGGATTACGGAGAGCAGCTTGGTTTCCCAGGGGAATATCCTTTCACCCGTGGTATCCAGCCGACAATGTACCGCGGCAAATTGTGGACAATGCGCCAGTACGCCGGATATGCCAGCGCTGAAGAGTCAAATATGCGCTACCGCTATCTGCTGGAACATGGACAGACCGGATTGTCGGTGGCTTTTGACCTACCAACTCAGATCGGATATGACACCGATGACCCAATTGCTCTTGGGGAGGTAGGTAGAACCGGTGTAGCGATCTCGTCTTTGGAGGACATGGCAAATTTATTCCGGGATATCCCGCTCGATAAGGTGTCGACATCTATGACGATCAACGCACCGGCGGCGGTTTTACTGGCGATGTATATTGCATTGGCCAAACGGCAAGGGGTTGAAATCCGCGAACTGCGCGGGACAGTCCAAAACGATATCCTGAAAGAATACATCGCGCGCGGAACCTATATATTTCCACCAAAGCCCTCCATGCGCCTGATTACAGACGTATTCAGTTTCTGCAATAACGAGGTACCCCACTGGAATACAATCAGCATATCCGGTTACCATATCCGGGAAGCCGGTGCAACAGCGGTGCAAGAAGTTGCATTCACGCTCGCCAACGCGATCGCATATGTGCAAGCTGCGGTAGATGTAGGCCTCAATGTAGATGAGTTCGGCACACAACTATCCTTTTTCTTCAACGCACACAACAATTTTTTCGAGGAAATTGCGAAATTCCGAGCGGCACGGCGCATGTGGGCAAAAATCATGCGGGAGCGCTTCCAAGCCCGGAACCAGCGCGCATGGATGCTGCGCTTCCACACCCAAACAGGTGGTTCGACACTAACCGCCCAGCAGCCTGAAAACAACGTAGTACGTGTGACCCTGCAAGCACTTGCTGCAGTGCTGGGCGGCACACAATCACTGCACACAAACAGCATGGATGAAGCACTGTGTCTGCCAACCGAAGATGCGGTTATTGTTGCGCTACGCACCCAGCAAATTATTGCTCACGAGTCAGGCGCGGCAGACAGCATCGACCCCCTGGCTGGATCGTACTTGGTTGAGCACCTGACAGATGAAATTGAGGCACATGCCAGCGCATATATTGAGAGAATCGACCAAATGGGCGGCAGCCTGCTAGCAATCGAAAATGGCTACATCCAAAATGAAATCCAAAACGCAGCTTACCAGACGCAACTGGCCATTGAGAATGGCAGTGCTGTTGTCGTTGGTGTCAACTCCTACCAGGTAGATGAGACGTACCAGCTGGAACGTCTGCACGTCGATCCAGCTATAGAGGTGGCAGCAAGAGAACGGCTGACAGCTTTAAGGGAGCGTCGTGATGCAGATAAGGTAAGTGGGGCGTTAGCGCAACTAGAAACCGCTGCACGCGGGTCCGAATACTTGATGCCTCTGCTCATTTACTGCGTAGAAAAAGACGTCACCCTAGGAGAGATCTGTGGAATTCTACGCCGAGTGTGGGGGGAGTACGAACCACCAGCTTGGATATAAGCACGAAACCGTCCAGGCAAGATTATTACGACTATATCGGAGAATTTAAACAGTGCCTAAGATCAAAAAAATAGATCATATTGCCATTGTCGTTGACGACATCGAGAAAGCGCTGGGTTTCTGGCGTGATGCACTTGGATTAGCTCTGGATCGTGTTGAAAACGTTCCAGAGCAGGAATCTAAGGTAGCCTTCCTACCAATTGGCGGGTGCGAAATCGAGCTGGTTGAGCCTACATCAATAAACAGCGGTGTCGCACGCTTCCTGCAGAAGAGCGGTCCGGGGATGCATCATATCTGTCTCCAAGTAGAAGCTCTTGAACCTACTTTGGCTGATCTAAAAGCCAATGGAGTACACCTGATCAATGAGACACCGCTCGAAGGGAGCGGCGGGAAACGACTGGCATTCATTCACCCGAATAGCACTCAGGGTGTGCTAGTTGAGCTGTACGAGCTGAACCAAAACTCGTAGAACAGCAGTCTTTCGGGGGAAAATGATAAACCAAAACTAGAAGCCAAGGCGCTGGTCAGCAGCCTGATTTATGGGCAGATACCGGTTTACTGATGACCAACCTCCCAACGCATATACCAACCAGACCAACCCGGTTAAGATAAGACCCCAACCACTCACTGTCATTCCTTTATGGAACGCGTCAGCATAGTTGATACCAGAGAATGTATGGGTGGATCCCATCCAAAATTGGATTGTCAGGCAGAGAATTCCCATCACTATCGGCGCAATGCCGCCATTTGCACCCTCCCCATTCGCGTTAGCTCGACTGAAGTCCACTCTCTGCCAGATGCTCGGAATGCGGAATATCAGGAAGAGCACAAGTGTCAAAATGGTTGTATAAAAAACTGCATCGACTGGCATGGAGCTACCGCGCAGTGCACGCGATACAGCAATGTGGATTCCCCCAACGATCACACCCAGAATCAAGGCGATCAGAGAATAGCGATAAGCGTTCGGGCGGGCTTTTACCAACAGGACCACAGCCCGTACACCCATAATGCCGATCGCCAGCGTCACGATCACAAAAAGTACATACAGCCATTTATAAGGTGCGATACCGGCCATGGACGGGTATTGCTCTGCTCCCAGGGCAACACAGGTCGTACCAACCCCGCTCAGGACGGTAAAAGCCGCCGTTAGGCTCATCATCACCATACCGATTATCCGTAAGAGTTTACCCATTGATGATACCTCCTTGAATCTTATTATGACCGTAGATTAAGGGTACTGGTTTCCCGTCCGTCATGAGATGGCAGCAAAACCAGCAACAAAAGCGATCGTAGTAAACAATAACAAACCAGGGAAAAGCGCCTGAACGGTCTAGCGCAAAAGTATGGGTGAAGCCTCGATTCCAAACACTACTTGAAAGGCTGACACAAGACAATTTAGCAGTAGCAAGGCCCGGTCAAGGAAAGTTATATGGCGCAAATTAGCTGTTCCATGTGCCAAATATGACCTGGAGGATCCTGATTCAGATCGCCTCAAATATTATAATCAGCATGGCGCCCAACATATACAGGGATGCGTACTTAAACAATCCAAAATTCAATTTATCCGAGGGGCGCAAGGTAGATGCGATCGCCACTATCAACAATCCTAACGAGAGCACCGCTAGCAGACGCATATACCCCCAAGTTAAACCGATGCCATAAGCCGCAGCAGCCATGGCAAGCGCGGCTACCACACTGGAAATTGCAATGGCGACACGTGTAGATTGAAAACCAAATACTGCAGGGAAAGTAGGAATATCCGCGTTCTCATAATCAGTGAAAAAACGCATGGAAAAGGTTAAGATGTGAGTCGGTATCCAGAAGAGAACCGCTAAACTCAGCGCAACTCCCACCCAATCGATATATCCAAGAGCAAGAGCGCGACCAGCGAGTATAGGCATACCGCCAGAGATCCCACCAAAGATAACCGACCAAGGTGTCCGCCGCTTGAGCCACATCGTGTAGATGATGACGTCAAAGAAAACCCCAGCGAAAATGATGGCACCATATAGGTAATCGATGGCCAGCGCCCAGCCAAGACCTATTATCACCAGGATCAGCCCTAACAGCAACGCTTCCTGTGAACTGACCTGTTCCATGGGCAGCGGGCGCCAGCAGGTGCGCTGCATGCGTGCATCGATATCATGGTCATACCACATATTGAGCACCGTTGCACCGCTGATCGCCAAGAATAAGCTGGCGGTCAGCGCCAAGAGTGTTGGCAAATGGGTCACTGGGCAGCGGCAGCTCATAAAGCCAGCCCAACCCGTCACAAGCAGTAAACCTGTTTGCAGGCTCTTGATCAAAGACCAGTAAACTCGAAATTTCGCTCGTAGTGTCATCCGAAAATCCCTTGGGAGACAAATCGATTGCACTCAGCCATCACGTGCGCAACGGAAACCTACACTTGGGCTGGTATATGATGGTCCTGCTGAGTTTCGCGTCCAGACACGAAGATTATAAACATAATTCTGGTAGCTGCCGCCGCGCATGTAGCGGTAGTGCTGGTCAGGATATACATCACCCGTCCACTGCCAGACATTGCCAGCCATGTCATAAAGCCCATACGGGCTGGATGAGTCTAACGTTTGAAAATCTGCATAAGTCTGACCATTGTAAAATCCTACCGGGGTTGTCCCACCAGCACCTCCAAATGTCTTCTCGAAGATGTCATGGCTGGAATAGTAGTTGGCA
This sequence comes from Anaerolineales bacterium, assembly GCA_041551115.1. Lineage (GTDB taxonomy): Bacteria > Chloroflexota > Anaerolineae > Anaerolineales > UBA4823 > DAOVXM01. The sequence continues at coordinate 11,210 of JBFENN010000033.1, read as the reverse complement.
TTTTGACGCTGGATACTATCCCCCCATGGAAAAGGTCGCTCATCTACGCCGCGGGCGGATTTCTCCCATTCGATTTCGGTAGGCAATCTCCAACTATAATAATCACAATAGGCGCGTGCTCCAAACCAAGAAACTAGCGTTGCAGGGTGATTGCCATATCCCGGAACCGTAGAATATTCTTTACCTTGAAGCTCAATCTTGATCCCAGGATCTGCCAACGCTGCTAACGGGTACATGCCTGCAGCTATTTCCTCTTCATGCTCTTGACCGTGAAACTCATCACCGGGGTAATATCCAACTGGAATATCACTCTCAAAACTAATGGAACCATCCAATCGGGCTTCGTTCAGAAATTGTGCAAACTGATCATTTGTCACATCAGTTAGCATGATTTCATAATCGTAATCTACATCCGTCTCGTGAGCATGCAACCCCATGAAGAATTCTCCAGCAGGGATCAAGGTCCAGTCAGCAGCATCCAAATCAGGGTCGATTTCTGGCATCGATTCTGGCTGGTTATCCACACAACCCGTCAAACAAAACACCGTACTTATGGCGAATATTAGGAAGGTTGCTTTTCTCATTAACACCCCTCCGGATTGTTTACTTCATCATCGAGTTCGGCACGCCAGCGCCCATCTCGCTTGAATAGATCGTACAGCCGCCAGATAAGAAACACTGCTAAGGCGGTCAGCAACAGTGCCAGAGCTAAGTCTGCAGCTAGCATCGTCCAGTTTACCAATAAGCTCTGTTCAGCCTCCGTGACAAATAATCGTTTCATCGAGAAGACGGTGACAGAGGCAAAAGCGATATCAGAGCAGATGATTACCAACCAACCAAACCAACGGCGCGCCTTCCCCTGCAAACCGACCCGGTCCGCGTAGTAGAACAAAATAATCGTGGCGATGATGCCCGATAGAATGTGCCAATGCCCGGTAAGGATGATACGTTCTTCGCGATGGGGCCAAACCCGAAAGATCTCATCCAGGCGCACCGCCATGAATATACCGATGAAACTGACCGTGAAATTCATAAACACCATCTGCCAAGTAGCACCAAATTTGACCGGGTCATGTACGAGAGCTTTTATTTTCTGCACAAATCCGGCTTTGGTGATCTTTTGCTCAGCGAGGCGGTCGCGGATCAACTTATCCCAGCCATAGATAACAAGGAGAAGCGCTGCAAGCAGGACAAATACTGAGCCAAAATATATGGTTGTATGCGCCCACTCAACCCAAACTACCGACCAGGCCCCAAGCGAAATGACAATAGTTCCAACAATCATCAGCGGCATGGCGATTTTATGCAAGATACCCTTGAAATCATACCAGCGGCCAATAACGAGCGCCAAGGAAATGGCAACCAGGGTCAGCATGATGTGCAAGTGCCCGATGATAGCCCGCTGCAGTACAGTTTTTTGCGGTTCACGGATCAGGTCCTCAGCCAAGAAAGTCTCATGCCCATTACCCCAATATGATCCAGTGATCGCACCGAAGGCTGCTGAGCCGAGAGTAGCAACTGCCATTGTAAAAAAGGCGACCCGTTCTAAGTCAACACCAGCGCCCGTGTGGGCGTATGCCGGCTCCTTTACATGATATTCTTTCCGCCAAGGCCAAAGCGCCGCGGCCAACAGCAGCCCAGCAAAGAAGCTTATCGAAAGACCGAAGATATATAGACCATGGAAAATGAAGTTGTGACCAAAGTAGCCAAACGCCAACCCGAAAATAAGGGTAATGATGTACCCGAAAGTCATCGTGGCGTTAATCTGGGTGCGCTCATGCGGCCTCATTGGAGTACTATCGGTGATGAAGTAGACCATAACGGCAACGACTGACACTGCGATAGCATGGTAGAGCAGGATAATCCGCCCTTCACGATCCGCTTCGATAATTTCCATCCCCAACACATTGATCACGATATCACGGACACCAAATTCTGCCATCGGCCCAGAGAGCATACCCCAAACTGCGGTAATCAAAGAGATCAGGCCGATTGCCACCAGGACCAGACCGTTCGTCGAACGGAAGAGATAGCTCCAGCGCTTTTTCAATGCTTCCATAAGTGCTCCACAAAAACCTTCCTGGTCATCTTTCCAGGCAGATGCCGCTAGGGCTCCAACCTAATCGTCAGGGGATAGTTTACTCGATTTGCCGGATATCCTTGACAAACCCCCACGTAAATGCAAGGGTCATGAGAAAGAGCAGTGGGGCTAAGATCGTGAGCACGAAATCTTGAGAGAAGAACAGCAGCTGCGAACCCATAGAAAGAAACCCCAGCGCGATGCATCCTAATCCAATCAGCATGCCGCTAACTCCAACTCACCAAAATCCTTTAGCAGCGCGTCCAGATCGACTAGCGATTATTGGCAACAGAAATATAATTAGCCCAGCTACACCATGGAACAAAGGCACAGCAATCTTTTTTATCGTTTCTGCACCAGCGATACTCGAAACAGCAATCGCAAGGAAACCAACTAACGCAAACCAAGCGTACACCTTTTTGTACCGTAGGGCGTACTGATTCATCAGACCTAAAGAGATGCCCAACGGAATGAGAGAAGCCACAGTCAGTACATAGAGCGAAGCCAAAATACCGAAACCAAAGAAAATCAACAGTAAGCCAGAGATTAACAAGACCAGAAAGCCCAGCATGTAATATATATCATTTAGAGCTTTGAGTTTGCTGTAACTCGTGTAAAAACGCCAGAGCAAATATACCGCTGTTAATCCAGTCGCCAAGAAGAATATTTTGTCGATTGTCATGATCTTTGCTCTTTTAAACAATCGTGTGGTGGGCAACAGAAAGAAGCAGGGTGTAGGCTCGCGCTCTCATGTATTGTCGCAAAGGAATCAACTGGTGTCAGTGATTTTTGTCACAAACTTGCGGGTTCACACGAATGTATCCACCGATCATAAAAACCTTCCAAACGTGCTAGTCGGCAGCGGATGGCGATACCTGCGCCATAACATCTTCAACCTCGATTATGCGCTGCCACAAACCTGGCCACATAAACAGCACTACCAAGATAAAGCAGGAAATCGGCGCGAGTGAGAAAAGCGAGAAACGACCTAGCTGCTGAGCTGTGACAACAGCTAACGGTATGCCTACCACCAACTCCAATAACCCAGCATTCAGCCCAATAACGCGCATCCACTCTTTTGGTTGGAGCAGGATACCCACAGTGACTACACCCCAACCGATCATTGCAATCCAATGCAGCCGCTGGACAGCCACAAACAACGGCGCCCCGATAGTGAAGATTCGGCTTAGACTTGCAACCCCGTTCATCAGACAAAACACAAACGCCATTCCTGCTAGCAACCCAATCAGAATACGGGGCCATGGCACATTCCCGACCAACCATAAGAGCAGGAAATACAGCACCAAGTACGGCCAAAAGAGGGGGAAATAAACCGGCGGGAGGTCAGCAGACATAAAAGGGACGTTGATGAACCAGCTACCCTGCAAAGCGAGCACGATGGCGATTACAGATAGTGGGAAAGCCCAGTTGCGCCTAGTGAAGAAGCCGTAGGCACTGACTATAAAAATGACCCCAGCCAGCAACCCGACATCTGTCAGCGCGGGGTGGATCCATTTCAAGAGTATCTCGCAGCCTGGTTCAGCGGCTTCAGCCGCCATGCCGCGGTGATACCAATTGAGGAATATGTAATAGTGCCCGATTACCCCCATCAAGCCTGCGATCGTTGTTAGAACCACACCAATTTTCTCTTGTCGAGTCATTTCTACTGCTCCTTTCTGTGAAAGATTGATAAAACCAGTTCATTACTGTCCGTTATCTTCAGCATAATGGCACGAGCAGCCTTTGTAATAGGCGGCATCATTATGGGCGGCCACATACACAACCGTGCCAGATTCGATCGCCAAATCACAGTCCTCAAGGAATGCCGGTGTCTCTTCCCAAGCTGCAACCTGGACATCACAATCAACATAAACCACCCCATGCCAGGCGTCGTTGCAGAGCGGTCCTTGGACGACCTTATCCACCAAAACTTGCTTCCCGGAAATCTTAACTAAGGTTGGATTCAATGCTGGACCGGGAACAGCAGTCCACTCAGGGAGCTGTGCCGGATCCGCAAAGTGCTGGGGCGTCCCGCGCTCTGCTGTGCAAACAGTATTCTTAGACTGACAACTTGTCAGGAGCAGTATGAAAATTAATAAGATCGACGATTTCAGCAATGGCGACTCCGATGATTTGCACCTAATCGCAGGGGGGTATTATGTGTGAAATATAGCACATACTTGCGCGGGCTGTCATTGCGTTAAGGCAAATCGCCTTGGTGAATGCAACACGTGTCTACAAACCACGAGATGCGAAATACAGTAGAATAAAGCAAAGGTAGACCCCGCAACTTAAGAGAAACTTCCAAAGAGAAATCGATGCCGATATCCGAGAGTTCCATTTTTTCCACCCTAACCAAGGCAGACCAGCTGAAATGCCAGCAGATAGCATTACCGCGGCTTTACCAGGTAGGCGAGTATGTCGTGTTTGCCGGCGATATCTGGCCATACTTGATCTTGGTTGAAGAAGGCACTCTCAGTGCGATCAAAGAATCAATAGAAGGACGCAGCTTGATTGTGGAAACCGTCCTGCCCGGTGAAATTGTCTGGGGGATGGCTTTTTTCGATCCCCAGGCGCAAATGCCGGTATCGCTTTCCGCAGAGCAAGACAGCCGGGTGCTGCTTTGGTCGCGCGAACAGCTGCTGCCAGTATTACTTAACAATGGGGCTGCGCTTTGGGAATTATGCCAATTATTGATCTGGCGCGTGAGGCGTGCCAGCGATGTACTGGAAGAATTAGCATTCCACCCGGTAGCAGGGCGGTTAGCAAAATTCTTGGTAGACCAATATGGAAAAAGCGGAGAGGAGAGAATTAAGCGCGAACTGACATTGGATGAGATGGCTGCACATATAGGCAGCACGCGCGAGATGGTTTGCAGAATCTTACAGCGTTTCTCAACTCAAGGCATAATAGAAATCACGCGAACTGAGTTCACATTCACAAACTGGGAACATCTCGCCCAAATTGCCCAAACTAATGTCAAGGAACGCTGATCTGATCAATCAAACGCCTCGATCAAAGACGTAATCACAACGAATACAATTTCAAGGGCAAACAACCCAGCCAAAATATATATCACAATCGACCAGGGGGAAATCTCACGGAATCCCACAACCCTTTCACCTTCAGCTAAAAGCCGAACGGTACGCGCAGCCTGGCGTGCTTGGCTGCCCAACCCGGCCTCATGACCGGATATCCAATGCCAGCCAAGCGCTTGCGTGGGGACTGCCAAGCGCGGCCCAGAGTAACCTTGAAGCCAAAGGCGTAAGGCTTCTGAAGGTTTAACTATCAGCTCAGTTGGCAGGATCACCGCCTTGGCTGCAGAAAATGATTCGTCAGGAGCACCCTCCTCAAAAGAATGCACCGCAACCGGCAGATTCGGCGCTTCCTGGGCTAACGCCGCAGCTACTACTCCGCCGAACTCCCCATCAGGCGGTGTGAGCACCAAGACCGGAAATTGAGCGTGGATTTTTGACAGATATCTCTCCAACCAAGCATTGTCGCTACGTAATATCCGCCAGTGATAGAGCCCAAAAACAGCAAATAGGATGACGGTTTTTAAATGGTTGACCACCAGCGCATTCATTTCAACGGCGGGATCGCCTAACCACGCCAGGATAAATTGATACAACAGAGCTCCAGCACTGAACATGATCCCAATAACGCTGGCGAATAAAACCAAAAACAGATAACCACGCCGAAAAAGTGCTCTCCGGGACTGCTCACCACGCTCACCAGGTTGCGAACTCTCACGCTGCACCAACCTCCAATTGACCAACCACAGGGGAATACCCACTAATAAGGCTGCCAGAGCGCCTGCTAGATCACTGCGGGAAGAACCTTCCCAGCGGAAATTCGGCTGGAGGATCATGTTGATCAACGTCTGTAAAGAAAAATATAACCCCACGAAGATTGCAACAAGACCATAGAATGCAAGCAAATAATTATAAAATCGCCACATCCCAAGCATCAATGGCTGCACGGTATTTTCTAACCGATCATCCAAACCACCAGCCGAAGTGAGTTCATCAACATCGTCAGCGGAAGATCTGCTATCACCTGCTAGCGTGGCATCTTTTACTAAATGACGAACTGTGCGCAGTTCTCGAAATGTCAATATCCAAAAAATTGTAAATGGCACGGCTACAGAAAAAGGTCCCGCCAATTCGTAAAGCAGATGACTCAATTGGCTACTTGCTCCAAGCGCGAACTCGAAGAGCTCGCCTACCGAAAGCATGAGTGTGAGCAGTGAGATCGTTGCAGTGAAGACAACCCCAAGTAAAAGACTAACCAATCGAATCAGCGAAAAGCGCTCATCAGGTGAATCCAGCGCACGCCGCACCGTATACCAAGCTACCCCAAAAACTGACATGCCAACCACAAGCAGTGCAATGCCATTCGGCAGTAGCACTTGAGTGCGGATACTGGTATCATCCCAAACCCGTAAGCTGTAGAACAGGATTTGCTGTAGACCGAGCACACTTAAAATGGCGCCATAAAGCACCCAGATAAGACGGGAAATGCGTCTTGAGATCTGGTACGCTCTACCAATGGGCGGTACACGCCAATCAGCTCGCAGGATGAATACAAAATACGAGGCTGCCAAACCGTTGATCATAATCGCTACCAGATTATCGCTTAAGGATTGATCGGCACCCAGCATAAGACGTTCAATATTCACGTCGAATGCGACCGCCAAGCTGCGATCAAGTATCGCGAGGATATTTTGTGTAATTGGAAGCATGGTTGCCAGCAATGTGGCATAAAGGAAAACCGCTCGGATAGCATTGGAGCGCTCTTCAAGATTCTTTACTACACTACGCTGGGCAAACCACCAATGCAATACGAAAACTGGCACACCCACTAACAACAATGATAATGCCTGTGCTAAGCGGATGACATCCCCGCCAATATTTTCCCCAGAGATAAATGAGCGTAGCAATCCAATCGCCCCCCAAAGGACCGTCTCAAGACTGATAAATGCCACCGTATAGAAATATAAACGCCGGATCGTTTGCATTATATGCTCCTAAAAACCTCAGTCGGGGAGTAAATTGCGTTTTGATACCAACTATGCCCGCGACAGACGCTAACCGAATGACATCTATCAAAATTGTATAAAATTTTCATCCGCAATGCAAGCCGAATAGAAAACGGCCTGGCGATATCATCCAAGCCGTTTCCCTAATAACCAACAAGAGTGGGCTACAGCAAGCCGCGCAGCTCCATTGCTTTGACGACCCGATCGATCGCTACCATATAGGCAGCATCACGCATCCCCACACCCTCGCCCTCTGCCATCTCGACTACACTATTGAAAGCGAGTGTTATCTTGGTGTCCAATCGCTCAAGGACCTCAGCATGGGTCCAGTAATAATTCATATCATTCTGCACACCTTCGAAATATGACACTGTAACACCCCCGGCGTTACACAAGAAATCAGGGATTACAAACACCTGATTGCGTGCTAAGACTTCATCTGCTTCTGGTGTCGTTGGTCCATTGGCACCTTCCGCAACTAAGCGCACACGATCGCTAATCTGATTCACGGAATCAGCATTAATTTGACCTTCCAGGGCACCGGGGATCAATACATCTACGTCTTTGCTTATCCAATTATCACCATCTTCGATCACATAACCCGCTGCTACCGCCTGGTTCTTATCAATCGTGCCATACACATCTGTGATCGATTTGAGAAAACGTGGCTTTACGCCATCAGGATGACTGACCGTATACGGTATACGATCCTCACGATCCCAATATGAGACACAAGCCACTTTACCACCCAGCAGTTCGGTGAAACCGATAGCGGCATATTGAGAAACATTTCCGAAACCTTGGATGGCTGCAACAGCTTTGTCCGGTTCCATGTTTAAGTGACGCATAGCCTCTCGAACTGTATAAATCACCCCAAAGCCAGTCGCTTCTGTCCGACCCAAGGACCCACCCCCGCCGACCGGTTTCCCAGTGATCACACCCGGAGTGTAGTGTCCTATGAGCTTGGAGTATTCATCCATCATCCAACCCATCATACGCGGGTTCGTCCCTACATCCGGAGCAGGGACGTCCTGCCGCGGACCTATATTCCGCCAAATTTGGTCTATCCATCCACGGCACAACTTTTCTTGCTCATGAATCGACAGCGAGGCAGAATCAACCGCCACACCACCCTTGCCGCCACCTAACGGGATGTCAGCGACAGCAGTTTTCCAAGTCATCCACATTGCGAGGGCACGCACAGTATCGAGCGTTTCAGAGGGGTGGAAGCGAATGCCACCTTTGGATGGGCCACGCGCATCGCTGTGTTGGACACGGTAGCCAAAGAAAACGCGCTTTGTGCCATCATCCATATCAACTGGAATCATAAACTTGAATTCGCGGGTCGGCCAACGCAACATTTCAGCCACCTGCGGGTCTAGATTTAACAACTCGGCGACTTGGTCAAACTGTCTCTGGGCCATCTTGAAAGCGTTGATCATTTCTGTCATGTATGCACTCCTGTTTTTCTGATCTGCTATTCGTTAAAACATATACGGGCACCACGGTTTGGTGCCCGCTTCAAAGGCTGACGGTACAGCAGCTATGTTAGCGAAAAGGCTCATGCCTACACGCCTCAGTGGAAAATGTCCTCTCAACTATACTCTAGCAAGTGTCAAACAATTCGTCAAGTGACGAATGCTACCACCATTTATGGTGACATAACTCACATTCGAATCTCAGGCAGCATCACTCTCCTTTAGCTCAGAAAGCTGGCGATCCAGCTCACGCCGCACAACTTCTGGATTTGCCTTCCCCTTAGCAGCGCGCATTACTTGCCCAAAGAGAAAATTAAGAACCGTTTCTTTCCCCACCAGATATGACTCCACCGCTTCCAGATTGTCTGCTAGTGCAGTCTGTACAAGTTCGCTAACATGGGAACTGTCTGAAATCTGGCGCAAACCCTGGGCTGCGAGGATTTCTGCAGGATTCCCGCCGGTGGCGAACATTTCCGCCAGCACTGCCTTCGCGCTGGTTTGGTTGATTTCGCCCATGTCAACAAGTTGGAGCAGTTGTGCAAGCTGTAATGGGCTGACGGCAATATGCAAAATATCAATCCCACTCTGGTTCATCAAACTAAACAGTTCACCGGTAATCCAATTGACAGCTGATTTTGGATCTACGCGGGGATATGCAAGAACATTTTCAAAGTAATCTGCCAGCGACCGGTCATCAACGAGCAGTAGGGAGTCGTAGTGGTTCAGCCCATATTCAGTTTGAAAGCGATCGGCTTTTTCTTTTGGCAGCTCTGGTAAACTGGATTGGATTTTTGAGATCCATTGCGGTTCAATGACCAGCGGAGGGAGATCAGGTTCCGGGAAATAACGGTAATCATGAGCTGCCTCTTTGCTACGTTGGGGGACAGTCACCTGACGAGATTCGTCCCAGCCCATGGTTTCCTGGGAAATTAACTGTCCACTGCTCAGCAAAGCACGCTGACGCTCAATCTCATACGCCACTGCCCGTTCGAGGGAACGAAAGCTATTGAGGTTTTTAATTTCAGCCCGCGTACCGAGCTCATCAGACCCTGATAAACGCAGGGAAATGTTCGGTTCAATTCGGATGAGCCCTTTATCCATATCACCAGAGTTCACTTCCAAGTATCGCAATATCCCCCGCAGCATAACAGCAAAAGCCCGCACTTCCTCAGCCGAGCGCAGATCGGGTTCAGTAACGATTTCTAATAAGGGCACTCCAGCGCGATTGAGATCGATCAAGGTATACGGGCTGCTATTTTGGTTCCTGTGAGTCAGCTTGCCGGCATCTTCTTCGAGATGCACCCGGCGGATACGGATACGCTTTTCCCCTGTGCTGGTTTGGATATCAAGCATCCCATTATGGGCTAAGGGTTGTTCGAATTGTGAAATCTGGTAACCTTTGGGGAGATCGGGGTAAAAATAGTTTTTGCGAGCGAAGATGCTTGTTGGGGCGACTGTGCAGTGTAGTGCTAACGCAACCCGCAGAGCGTATTCTACTGCACACCGGTTGACAACTGGCAGGACGCCGGGCATACCAGAGCAGACCGGACAAACTGCGCTGTTGGGGGCGGCCTTAGTCGTGTCAACCACCGGGCAAGCACAGAACATCTTCGATGCAGTCTGCAGCTCTGCATGGATCTCCAATCCGATGACTGCTTCAAACTGAGCCATTTTCTTCCATCCCCAAGCTATCTATCAATCTGCAATCACTATGCCGACCCACCCAATGCAAATTTCAACCATGGCGGCGCATGAAGCGATCCATGCGCTGCAGGGCTTCTTCAATTTGCTCATACGCGGTAGCATAAGAACAGCGCACAAATCCTGCCCCGCCAGAACCAAACGCTGAGCCAGGTACGACAGCCACCCGTTCTTCGTCCAGCAGAAGTTTTGCAAACCGTTCTTCATCCATCCCAGAGGCACTTATATCGGGAAATGCATAAAAGGCACCATGCGGCTCACTCGTCCGCAATCCCAGCTGGTTGAGCCCACTAACAATGAGCTGCCGGCGGCGGTCATATTCGACCACCATACGTTCGACATAGGGACCAGCTGAACGCAGCGCTTCCAGCGCAGCGTCTTGTGCGGTGGTAGGTGCGCACATTATTGTATATTGGTGGATACGGAGCAACCCATCCAAAAGGTCAGCGGGGGCAGCTGCAAAGCCAACCCGCCAGCCTGTCATCGCATAGTTCTTGGAGAAACCGCCCAACATTATCGTCCGGGAACGCATCCCTGGCAGGGAGGCAAAACAAACGTGCTCAACACCATATATCAACTGGTCGTAGAGCTCGTCCGAAATCACGACCAAATCATACTGCTCGGCGAGGCGGGCGACATCCAGTAGTGCTGAGCGGGTAGCTGCTGCGCCGGTCGGATTATTAGGGGAACTGATCAATATTGCCTTGGTACGGGGGCTGATTGCAGCTTCAAGCCGATGCGCTTGAAGCTGGAAATCATTCTGAGCAAATGTGGGAACTTCAATTGGAACCCCTCCTGCCAGGATTGCTTCTGCTTGGTAGGAGACAAAACAGGGGGTCGGAATAATAACTTCATCCCCAGGGTTTAGCACAGCATTCAGCGCCAGGTATAGTGCTTCAGAAACGCCGAC
>JBFENN010000032.1:0-24072 GCA_041551115.1 Anaerolineales bacterium | reverse complement strand
TACCTGGCTCAGTGAGTTTTCCAGCTCGATTTCAGCTCGTTGCAGTGTGTTGATAACATAATCGTCTGATTCGTGGCGTAAATTCTCAGCATCCAGACGAGCTTGACTTAGGAGCTGTTCTGCTCTCACTTGAGCTGCTTGGACGATAGCATCCCGACCGATTAGCTGATCACTCTTCTCCCGGGCAATATTTAAGGTGCGGTTGGCTTCCTCTTGGGCTTGGGCAAGAACGCGATCGCGCTGGGTGAGAATTTGCTGAGCTTTCTTAACTTCTTCCGGAATTGCCACTCGCATCTGGTCAATTAAGTTTAACATCCTCTCTTCATCTACAATCACGTTATGCGTGAATGGAATCGGGCGGCTCTGATTGAATAGCTCTTCTAATCTATCTACGAGATGCATTATGTCCATAGGATGCCTCCCCTTAATCTTTTGCGCAATGTAATCGGGGTTTAGTTTTCTTCAATAGGTTACACGTAAATGGTGAAATCGTCAATATTTCTCACCAACTCCACTCATCGAGTCTAAGAATAAGTTAATCGCGCAATGAGGTGCTTGGTACGATATCCTGCCCATCGCCTAGTTCACTGAAGCGTTCCCGTAGAGCCATCTCCACGAATGGTGGGACCATACTGCTGACATCACCACCTAACGAGGCGATCTCCCTGACAGTTGAAGAGGAGAGGAATGTGTGTTCCTCAGCGGTAATGAGCGAGATCAACTCTATCTCGGAAGCCAGGCGGTGATTCGCTAATGCCATTCGAAACTCATATTCAAAATCCGAGAAGACTCTCAGACCGCGCACAATTACTTTTGCACCGATATTCCGGCAGAACTCAACCGTCAAGCCACTGTATCCCATGACTTGGATTTTTGGGCTGGCTTCGAACGCTAAGCTGGCCAGGTCAATACGTGTCTCGGGTGAGAACAGTAGGCTCTTCATTGGACGATCATAGACCGCCACAATAATTTCATCGAAAAGTAAGGAGGCGCGGGAAGCGATATCGATATGTCCCAAGTGAATGGGATCAAATGTTCCAGGGAATACTGCACGAATCATTTATCCTCACTTTGCTTTGGAGAATTCCACCGGTGGTAGGTCCATCGATGCAATCTACATGCCACAAGCTCGAGCGGATACCTACTGAACTGCTTCAACAACAATGTCAAAATCAACTGATATCACCGTTGCTCTCTCCCCAAAACTGGTGCAGAGCTTCAGCTAATGGTTGATTTTCCGATCGGTTTAGTTCTGGGTCGCTCATAAAGAGAGATTGGGCTTGTCGCCGGGCTGTTTCTATCAATTGGAGATCGCCTAAACTGGCTACTTTGAGTTCAGAGTAGCCCGATTGGCGGGTGCCTAAGAATTCCCCTGGACCACGCTGATCAAGATCATGTTCCGCCAATACGAAACCATCGCTGGTCTCGGTCATCACTTTTAAACGCTCATTCTCTGCTGCTTCTGAGCTTTCAGGTATTAATATACAGAAGGATTTTTCTTCCCCTCGACCAACACGCCCCCGGAATTGGTGAAGCTGCGCTAAACCAAAGCGATTCGCACCCTCAATTAACATCACCGTCGCGTTCGGAACGTCCACTCCTACTTCGACGACTGATGTCGAAACTAAAATATCCAATTCCTGGTCGTGGAATTTTGTCATTACCTCTTCTTTTTCTTCTGGGCGTAGCCTGCCATGCATTAAGCCTATCTTATTATGGGGAAATACTTCTTGCTGCAGGCGCTGGTGCTCTTCCACTGCGGCTCGCATATCATTGCTATCGCTCTCTTCAACCAGGGGATATATGATGAACGCTTGCTTACCATTCTCAATCTGGGATAAGATTAGTCGATATGCTCGTTCCCTTTCTATCGGTGTTAAGACATATGTGCCAACTTCCTGCCTCCCCGGTGGCATTTCATCCATCACGGTTAAATCGAGGTCGCCATATACAGTTAATGCTAGCGAGCGTGGAATTGGCGTGGCAGTCATCACCAAGAGGTGCGGATTCGTGCCTTTCGATCTCAGGGCTGATCGTTGGTCTACCCCGAAGCGATGTTGCTCATCCACAATCGCCAATTGTAGGTCTGCAAAATGAACCGGATCCTCTATTAAGGCATGGGTTCCAATAACAAATTTGATTGTTCCCTCTGCTAATCCGGCTCGAATTTCATTCTTCTCACTTTCCGGTGTTGCCCCAATCATCAACTGAATTTGCTCCTCGTTTTCCAGCACGTTTATCGAAATGAGGAGCTGCCTTAGGTTTTGATAATGCTGCTCAGCAAGGATGCTTGTGGGTGCCATCAACGCAGCTTGTGATCCATGCCGGATTACAATCGCTGCCCCAAGGGCAGCGATGATGGTCTTTCCGGAGCCAACATCTCCTTGCAGCAGCCGATTCATGGGGTGTCCAGAAATGAAATCGTTTCGGATGTCGTCAATCGCTCTGCATTGGGCGTTCGTCAGATGGTAAGGAAGTTTTTGAAATACCCCTACAAGCCAGTCGTTTGGTGAGTCAAACACTCGACCACTGCGCTGCTTCCATTCCACTTTCTGTTTTTGAACACCAAGTTGTAGCAGAAAGATTTCATCAAATGCCAACCGATTACGCGCTTGTTTTAGTGTCTCCCATGAATTTGGGTAGTGTATCTGCTCAATCGCTGTCTGCAGATCAATCAGGTTTGCGGATTGCCGGATGTCTTTAGGCAGGTGGTCTTCTACCCGTTCAGCCCAGTGCGTAACGACATCATTCATCACTTTACGTAACCAACGTTGGGTGATTTTCCCAGTAAGCGGGTAGACTGGTACGATGCGATTGGTACTTAACATCTTTTGATCGATGGGTTCCCACTCGGGATTATTTAAAACAAAGCGTCCAAGGTACTGCTCCACTTTACCTGATAGGGAGATCTGCATCCCACTCCTTAACCGTTTCGATTCCCACGGATTGAACCAAGTTGCCCTTATGGTTCCGGATTTGTCATCGATCACTGCTTCAACTAACTTCTGGTTCCTACCTTGCAGTTGCCTGGTGCTTACATTCCTCACCGTCCCGATAACGGTAACAACCTCATCGTAACGCAACCGGTTGATTGGCTTAAGTAAAGAATAATCGTCGTATCGACGTGGGAAGTTGTATAGCAGATCTCGCAGTGTGTAGATGTCCAATTTAGCTAAGGTGCTAGCATTGCGTGGTCCAATATTCTTGATAACAGTTACAGGAGCATCAAGAGCTGCCGGAGGTTCAGTTGGCTTTTCTCCCTTCAGGGTCTCCGAAATAGTGCTTTTTACATCGTTAGGTGTAACTTCACCAGGTTGAATGGCTTCGCCGCTTGCAGCACTTTCCTCAACTTCCCGCACAGATTGTTCAGCAGGCTTAAGTGTCGGGCGGGTTCGTGGCGGGTCTACCTTACGCTTGGGAGCCAAGTTATTGGTCTTGGGTATCTCAGACGCATTCTGCAAACGCGTCCAAAGCCCTTCAAGCGCTTCAGCACGAGATTTTTCACTCAGATTGGGATAATCGCGCAATCGGACTCGGATAGCCTCAATCAGGTCTTCTGAGATCGCGTCCGCACGGGCTTCTGCTTCCCAGGTGTCGAGAATGCGGTTCAGTCCTCCGACGACGGCCCGGTTGTCATAGCCGCGTGAGGTTTCTAGCTTGAATATCTTATGGATTTTATTTATCGAGGGTTTCATTAAGGAGTATTTTACCAGGTGAGGGGCACGCTACCTGATTCTTTCTGTTAATAATCTGTAAGTGCTCCTGGAGATGCGGTTGAGTACAATTTCATTCTGAGCAAGATTATTGGATGACCGCAGCATATCCCAACCCATGGGGGCCGACGTGCGTTCCAATTACTGTGGTAACGTTTATGATCAAGGGTGAGGGTATATTTTTCGGGGCATATCTTTCGGCAAAGCTCAACGCTTCAACCTCGGCATTTGTATGCAGAATAGCTAATTTTACGAGTGGTCCAAGTCGGTTAAGCATATCAGCTAATCGGGTAACACCTTTCGTGAATGTGCGTGTCTCCCCTAGACTTAATACATCGCCGTTTGAGACTTCAAGAAAGGGTTTAATCCGCAGTAGAGCACCAATCCTTGCTCGTGCCCAAGAGACGCGCCCGCTCCGGCGGACAAATTCTAATGTATCCAGCATGGCAACCACTCGAATCCGTCTCCGGGCATCAATGATGGTATCTTCAACAAAGTCTAGGTTTGCTCCTTGGTCGATCGCTTCCGCTGCAGCCAAGACCTGGAATCCCAAGCCGAGTGTGATTTGCTCGCTGTCGATAACTTTAACTCGCCCTTCAAATTCATTTGCTGCGAGTCGGGCTGCATTGTAGATTCCGCTCAGTTTGCTGGACGCATGCAGGGAAATCACCTGGTTGGCACCGCTCGCGAATAATTCCGCGTACAGCTCTGCATAAACTCCCGATGCCGCCGTAGCAGTTGTGGGAAGCGGGTTCATGCTGGGGAGTCGTTCGTAAAATTCTTGGCGGGTTATTCCTTTTCCGTCTTCGAGGTTTCTATCACCAAAAATGATGATATTTGGTACGACTTTGATCTGGTATTTATTGATAAGGTCAGGAGGAATATCGGCGGTGCTGTCTGTAACGATGGCAATATGGTTTGTATTCCCCGGTGAAATGTTCATCTTGATCAATTGGATTACTCAATAGCGATGATGAATTGGTAATGCGGCTGGCCACCATTTTGAACTTCAACTTCTTGCTCAGGAAACGCTCGCCGGATGATGTCTGCAATCCGAATTACATCTTTTTTATTCATCTCGGCACCGCAAAACAATGTGATGAGCTCGAAATGATTAGCGTGAGCTTTCTTGAGCAAATCTATACAAGCATCTTCCAACTTATGGGTTGCCGTAACGAGTTTGCCGTTTAGCAAACCAATAATCTGACCTTCTTCGACTTGAACTCCATCGATTTCGACCGAACGTGTAGCAATAGTGATTTCCCCCGTTTCCACCTCACTTAACGCGGTGTTCATCTCTTCAACAACCGATTCAAAATCACCATGCGGTATAAGCCGCAACATAGCTGCTAATCCTTGCGGAATCGTGCGGCTTGGTACCACCGCAACTTTTTTAACAGTCAGCTCGGCTGCAGATTCTGCTGCTAAGATAATGTTCTTGTTATTGGGTAAGATAACGATATTGTCGGTTGGCAGGTTCTCAAACGCATTCAGGATATCTTGTGTGCTTGGGTTCATTGTCTGCCCGCCTTCAACTAAGGCAGCTGCTCCCAAGCTGGCAAAAACGCGTGCAATCCCGCTGCCCGGAGTTACAGAGACTACTGCAATATGACCAGGTTCAATCGGCGCTAGAGTCATCCTTGATCCATCGTCACAGGTCTCGATATCTTCCATTTGCGCAACCAGATTTTCCATGACCGCCTTCGTGACCGTTCCCAACGTTTGTGTGTATCTCAGCGGTTCGTATTGGTTCTCTATTGGCACATGGATGTGCAGGCGATATATGCCTTCACCCTCACCGAGCTGGATCGACGTCCCCATCATTTCGAGATCATAGTAAAAACCTTCAAGATCTAACTCTTCATCTGGTTGAAAATCGACCACCCATTCTATATCCTGACCAGGTTCAATAGCCTCGAGAGCGTTTTCAAGGTTCATCGCAGCCATAGGTTGAACCGTGGTAATTGCAGCATCCAGTTGCATCCCTTTAGCATACCTCAGCATGCCTTCAAGAATAAAGAAAAGGCCTTTCCCACCTGCATCAACTACTCCAGCTTCTTTGAGCACTGGCAGCAACTCGGGAGTTCGTTCTACTGATTGATCGGCAGCTGAGACAACATACTCTAATAGCTCAATAGGGTCGTCAGTTGTTGGGAGCATTTCTATTGCAGTGGCAGCTATATCTTTTGCGACTGTCAAAATCGTACCTTCCACCGGTCGAACAACTCCCTTATAGGCCGTGTCCCTCGCCATTTCAAATGCTTTCACGAGGCTTTGCACATCCAGTAATTCAATGTCCTCAACCCCGCGGGCGAAACCGCGCCAAAGCTGAGACAAAATTACCCCGGAGTTCCCCCGCGCTCCCATCAATGCTCCATGAGCCACTGCTTGGGCCATCTTCCCAAAATTTTGTTGTGGGTGGTTGTTGGTCTCATCAAGTGCAGATTGCATTGTCAAAACCATGTTAATACCGGTGTCACCATCTGGTACAGGGAACACGTTTAATGAATTGACTAACTGTTGGTTGGTCCGCAGCCAGAGTAGACTTGCATCCACCAATTTCTGTAACCCATACCCATCAATCTTAATTTCTGGGTTGTGATTGCCATCTACTGAGGATTGCTCTTGTATATCGCCGCTCATCTACCTGCTCCTTATCACGAATTTGCTCGGAACACTCACTTATACAACATAAAAAAGTGCGGTTCACATGCAAATTTATTGCTCAATCGACTTCACTCACTCGCAATCCTCTGACATGGACATTGATCTCGTTAACTGGCATCCCCAGAGATTTTTCTACGTGGAAGCGAATTGTATTAGCCACACTGACAGCAACCGATTTAATCCTGGTACCGTATTCAATGATGATATAGATGTCGATATTGATATCTTCTCCGTCGTAATGGACTTCAACACCGTGATGAGGGTCTTTGACCAAAGCATGGCTGATGCCAGCGACGAGATTCTTTGATGTCAATCCCACAACGCCGTATGATTCCATGGCAGCTTGATAGGCAATCGTCGCTATCGCTCGAGGAGCAACGTAAATACTTCCCAATGGGGTATCTTCGCCTTTCATAATTTACCTCTCGTTATGTGTTTTGCTTGATATTGGTTGAGAATTATGGTATGATTGTGCGGCTTGCGGCAGGGAGTGTTTCCTGTATATGTTGACAAAGTTATATCTGGCAGTTCAATGCCCGGATAAGAATAGAAGGAAGTGAGATTATGGCTAAATGTGAGCATTGTGGTAAAAAGACATCCTTTGGGCGCAATCGACCGTGGTCGAAAAAATCCACGTTGCGCACTTTCAAACCCAATTTACAAACAGTCAGTGTTTATGAGGATGGGCGAAAATCTCGTAAGGTTCTTTGCGCTAAGTGCATCCGGACTCTAGTAAAAACTACCTGATCTTAATTAACATCTTTCGCTAAATATAATCACGGTTTGCACCGTGATTTTTTTTATTCAAAAGATAAAATCTGTGTTGCTGGGTAGAGTTATGATAATCGGGCGGACTGATAATTGCAAGGTGTTTACTGGTCATGTTCAGAATCATCCGGTTTATCGGTATAGGTAATATACCCATAAAAAGAGGGGGATCAATCCACCTACCGCTACTATGGTCAACAACCCCAGAGCGATCGTTATCCAATCAAGGTCAAGTGGATCTTTGGAGTTTATTGTGGCTGCAACTGCTCTTTCAAGAGATGCCTCGGATGCGAACTCATGGGTAGCCTTCACCGTTATGGGAACTTCTGGTTGAGAAGGAGGTAGGGTTGAACTGTAAGTCACGTTGGAAATCACAGGTTCTTCACTAATAGTTAATCGTCCCTCCCGTTTACGCGAAATTATTTCTGAGTCACGTAACTGGTTGATGACCTCACCCAGTTGGTTTGCACTCCGGTAGCGATTGCTGGGCTCTTTTGCCAGTGATCTGTGGATTATTCCTTCAAGTTTGGGTGGGATTGTGGGATTAAACTGCCGGGGACTAATAGGTAAAGCCTGTCGGTGCAAGCGCGCCAGTTCTTGGGGCGAGTTGCCTTTGAATGGCAGTTGGTTGGTTAGTATTTCATACAATACTACTCCCAATGAGTATACGTCTGAGGCGGGCGATGGTGATATTCCTGCAGCTTGCTCCGGGGAGAAGTATTGTGGTGATCCCCATATCACTTCCGTTTTTTCGCTGGGCACTATACTTGCCAACGCTCTAGCAATTCCAAAATCGGCGACTTTGAGCTGTCCCTCCGGTGTGATAAGCAAATTGTGCGGTTTGATATCGCAATGAATTACACCTGTTCGGTGAGCATAACCTACTCCTGCACAAGCTTGGGAAATCAGGTCAAGTGCCTCACTAATCTGATAGGCGCCATGTTTAGATAAAATATTCTTTAGGTGGTCGCCAGGCACGTATTCCATCACGATAAATATACGTCCGGAATCAAATCCAAAATCATGGATCGTTACGATATTGGGATGGGTTAGATTGGCAGCAGCTTTTGCTTCTTGATGGAAACTCTCTCGCAGCGCGTGGTCACTTGTAAAGTCTTTTCTTAAAATTTTTAAAGCGACATTGCGTTCCAATGTGAGATCGCGTGCCCTGTAAACGACTGCCATCCCACCTGAGCCCAGCAATTCCCCAAGCTGGTAGCGGCTCGCCAGGATCGTTGGATCGGACATTTCTCTTTCCAGCATAATAATCAAATTTTACCATCCAAGGCGTAGTGGTTGGGGATAGTTTGCTTGTTCTACGATACGTGAAAGTCTATGTGGATTTCAGGTTCAATCTACTTGAAATGCCCAGCCTCGCCTATTGGCAGCACAATCATGTAGACTCAGGTTTGGATAGGCTGGTTTTGTTTTACTTTTATTCGGACATATCAATCAAGGAAGAACTATTCAAGATATTTGTCTTTATTTTCCAAGTGGATAGGAGAGGTAGCATCGCGTATAATCAGGCCCTGGGTCGCCCCCTTTCTAGGTTTCTGGTAGAACATGCCACTCATGTCTTGGAGAAAAATGAGTGGTTGATTGATATAGCTAGCGTTTATAGTGGTAAACATAGAACCAATCTAGCTCGTGATGCCCAAATCGCAGAAGTGGACGTTTTTTATGCCAGGAGGAGAAGGCTCGGTTTATTACTTAACTGTGGTTTGTGTGGTGGAGAGATCGCACTCTAAGTCTTGCCTTCAGGCACTGCCAATATGTGGCCATATGTATGACGAAACCCGGGCTTGGCATACACTCTCTGGAATGCGCTACAGGTGAATGTAAAGCGCCAAGCGAAGCCTATCATCCGCAGCAATGATGTCGATTTATTTTCTGTTTGCTATTTCTTGCTCTGGTCAGGGACATGCATCGATGGTTCATAATAAATCGAATTGAACCGCGTCGGTGAATACGAAGGGTTTTACCTGTCCTTGCCTATTCATCCGTAGCAGTATGGTCAGCAACATGCAGCTTTATGTGGATTGAAATACCAAATGATGTCATGACTCTACGCAGGACCATGGATACACGGTTCATTTTCTTTATGGATGTGGTACGCTTGGGTATCCATTGCAGTGTGCTTGGGATCCATTTTCTGGGCACCACATTCTTCTGAAAATATCCACCTCGCACTTTTTTTTTAACACCTTGATGTGACATCAAATTCTGTGCTCTACTTGCAGGTTGATGGTGACCTATACAGATCGATGATCCAGTAACGACAGATGTTCTCCTTCAGGTGATGAAGATTCTCGATCCTGCTGATTTTGACCAGTCGTTGCTTGATGAGACCTGCTGATGGTTATAATACCAGCGGAAAACTAAGACAAGATATGCAGATAAAAGGGCGACACCAGATTTTTGGAAATGGACAAAGTGCGTTTGATGCATCTACTTCCGATAAGAATTTAATAACCATCGACTCGATAGAATATGGGTTCATGGGAAAAATTTGTATAGTTGAAACATTTTAATTTTGACACGGAGATATGTAGTATCACACATTAATTTCGAAAGATGTACAAGATGGTCAAACGAGTCCTAAGTCTGATAAATTTGTGGGTAATCGCTGGAGCTGTGCTGATAGCATTTTTTCTTCTAGCGGGGACTTATTTCGCCGTATTGATAGCCAAAGATAATGTGACTCCTGACAACACAGCTACTGTGATTGTAAATGTGATCTATTCCCCAACAAGTACAACGGTAGTGAATACGCCGTTACTGGATATGACGAGCACACCGACGACACCAATTCCCCCATCACCGCCACCAGGAATTATTGCAGTTGGTGCATTTGTTCAGGTTGCGGGTACAGGAGGGGATGGCCTGCGCCTGAGGTCGACCCCCGGACTAGATGCAGAGATCCGATTTCTAGGATATGAGTCGGAGGTCTTCCAAGTACAAGACGGTCCGCGTTCGAGTGATGGATACACTTGGTGGTTATTGGTAGCACCTTACGATCAAACCATTAGTGGCTGGGCAGTGGCAAATTTTATGGCTGTTGTTCAAAACCCATGAACTCCTTAGCAATATAATCCTACGATTCCTCCCTTTCATTTGCGAAAATTTAAGTTTCGATATATAGTTATATTAAATCATTATCTGGATTTCCCGCAATAATATGGATTGAAATAAGATAACGGTTAACATGTCAACAATTAAACCAGCCAACATTACCGTCGATCGAAATACCCGTAGAGTAATCATCGATTGGAGTGATGACCATTCAAGCAGTTACCTATTCTCATTACTGCGCTTTGCTTGCCCTTGTGCTGAATGTCGTGGTGGGCATGAGAGAATGGGATCGCTGCCAGACCCAGAAGTTTTTTCACTACCTGATGAAGATTCACCCAGAACGAATATTCGAAATCTTGAAGCAGTTGGTACATATGCAATGTCAATCGAGTGGCTGGATGGCCATAACTACGGCATTTATAAATGGCAGTACCTGCGTGCGTTATGCCCCTGCCAGGATTGCCGTCCTGAAAAATAACAATGTTTGAAGATAAATCAGATCCGGTATATACATTAGTAGAAAGAGCATATGTCCGTCTGCAAGCAGGGGATATCTTAGTTATGTGTATGGAACAAGGCGACCCAGCACCTATTCAGCACATGGTGGAGAGCTTGATCGTTGCAGGCCCTCAAAACTTAGTTGCAATACGAGAGATCATTGCTGAGCTCAACACTCGCAAATCTCAATTACATAACGACTTCCATGAAATTCTCGACGATCTAGATAACAGCTTGATGAAAATGGGTGTATCCAAATCGATAGTTGAGCAGATTAACCCGCTTGAGATTGAACCTGAAAGGTTCATGCAATTGCTTTCAAGAGGAGGGTTGGAACACGATGTGGAGCACATAGAATGCCTACGGTTCTTAGAAAATTCCCAAGAAATGATCGAGAGTGTGCTCAAGAATATTTCTCTCTTGGATGATCTTGAAATATATCTAAATGATTGGCTATGGGGGTTGATCTATCAAACCACTCGTGATGAACTATCGCATGCAATAATAAACACACCGAAATCACGCTATCCTCACTAGCGGAATTTTTCCCCATTCAAATAGCTAATCATGGTGATCTGTAGCTGTTTTTCTTGCTTTTTGCTAGCTTTCTAGAGATAATCCCGTAGATTGTGTTCAACAGCATATGCTGCTGCTTCTGCACGGTTGCTAACCCCCAATTTCGACAGGATGCTGCTAACATAGTTCCTTACCGTTCCTTCACCCAAAAAAAGGGCTTTAGCTATCTCTCGATTCGTTTTCCCCTCAGATACCAGCAGTAATACATGTCTTTCTTGTTGAGTGAGCGCAGAAAAGGCGGACGCTTCTTCTTCTTTCGCGGCTTTTCGAACCTCTTGGAATATTCGTTGAGTAACAGCAGGGTCGAGTAACGCCTCACCACGACTGACAGCCTCGATTGCCCGCACCAAGTCATCGCCACCGATCTGCTTCAATACATATCCAGAAGCCCCCGCGCGGATTGCCGAGAACAGCATTTCATCCTCCGCGTAGGATGTAAGCATAATTACCTTCGTGTCAGGATAATTTTCAGAGATATCTTCACAAGCTTCAATACCAGAGCCTCCCGGTAGTCGAATATCCATGACTACAACATCTGGCTTGTGATTTGCCACGCCTTCTATAGCTTCGCGCGCGTTGCTGGCCTCAGCTACAACCTCAAAATTCGGATGTCTGTCAAGCAGTGATTTTAAACCCAGTCGTACAACCTCGTGGTCGTCAACCAATAATATTCTTTGTCTGTTCGGCACAGAATTCTCCTTCCCGCGGTGAGTATAGTCTATAGCCAAATTAATGACAAGGACAGTCTCACGTCGTGTTATGGACTACATGAATTTATCTCCATGTAGTCTCTGGTTGTTGTGTGATATCCAATAGGATCCGAGATAGTTTGTTCAATGGCATACGTTTAAACCGGTTGGACACCAATCTTTGGCCTCATATTCACTCATGGGGGAAATATCATGGTATCTTTTTATGGCCATAGAGTCGGGTTTGCACATTGAATACGTGATCAAATACAAACTGCTTCTCGAATCTTTCACTAGAATCTATGCCGATAGATTTGTTGGTGGACATGACTTTCCATTATGCTATATGCAGACGAATATCACGTGCGTCATACCAAAGATATCCTGGGTCTCCTCCAGGTATT
This sequence comes from Anaerolineales bacterium, assembly GCA_041551115.1. Lineage (GTDB taxonomy): Bacteria > Chloroflexota > Anaerolineae > Anaerolineales > UBA4823 > DAOVXM01. Next base: position 11,685 of record JBFENN010000032.1, on the reverse strand, counting down.
GGTCTTTGGTGTATCAGAGATTACTGATTTATGGGGATACTACTGAGTGAGCAGATTTGTGTAATTAGATCCGCCCATTTATACTCTAGTTATGGTATGCTGGTGCGTCTGAAGTCAACGAAGCGATATCCTACTCCTCGTTCTGTTAATATGTATTTGGGATTCGACGGGTCTTCTTCAAGCTTCTTGCGAAGATAATTGATGTAAAGCCTGACATAATGCGGCTCATCTCGATATTCGTACCCCCAAACTTTGGCAAGAATTTGGTCATGCGTTATCACCCAGCCTGCATTTTGTACTAGATGATAGAGAAGCCTGTATTCGGTCGGTCTAAGCTGTACCAATTCTCCACTTAACCACACCTCTCGCCGATCGAAGTCAATTTTCAGACGGTCGTCGACTTCTATTAAGCCATGGGTTGAACCCGAGGCTGACTCAGTCCTCCTTAAAACTGCCTTTACCCGGCTAACAAGTTCTCGTGGGCTGAATGGCTTGGTGATGTAGTCATCAGCTCCAAGTTCTAAACCTCTGACCCGGTCATCCTCCTCTCCCTTTGCCGTGAGCATGATAACTGGAACAGAGCTGAACTCACGTATCATACTCAACACTTCAAAGCCATCGATGTCTGGCATCATGATATCCAGCAGAATGAGATCCGGCAATCGATTGCGCATACTCTCAATTGCTTCATTACCACGATGCGCTTCTACGACTTGAAAACCGTCATGTTCCAGATTTAGTCGGATGAACCGTACCATTCGCTCTTCATCATCAACAACCAGGATACGGCGATTCCTAAAGCTGGTGTCATCCATTGGTTTCACTCCCTGACAAATCCGATGATTTCTTCTTCTTCTTTGCCCCCCAATATCTCGATAAAGTTAACTCTGTCGATAGGCCAGTAAACAGTCATTACATTTTCAGCAAGATATGGTAGATCTTTATTGTCAAGCCGGCGAGGGTTATTAAGCGCCACCAGATTATCTTTGGTGGTGGGTAGTTCTTCGACTTCACCGACGACGGGGTCAGAATTTGAGATATGTAGGATGATCGTATAGGGCACGCTAGCCTCCGTTCCCGCAGCTATTCGAAAATCCGTAGATTCAACAACAGCTTCCCAAGATGGATGATGTCACCATCTGAAATCATATGTGGGAGGTGGGGACGGATCACTTTCCCATTAATCCATGTCCCGTTTGCTGAGCCCAGGTCAGTAATGGTCACATAATCCTCAGATATCCGTATGGTTGCATGCAACCTGGAAACACCTAAAATGTATGCATTTTCAGTGGTTAGATCTATATCAGGTAAGACTGGTTGGGTTCCGCTGACACGGCCAAAAGTATATTCATGTTTTTCTGCTAAAGGGAAAACTTTTCCGCTTTGGGGAACTATAACTTGTGTTCGGGTGGCTTGATCCGCTCTCTTTTTTGGTACTGAAGACGGCAGATCGTCCTTGAGTGGGCTGAGAGGTTTTAGGAATGGGCTGTAGTCCCGATCTATTTCTTCCGGGAAGGTGATCTTGTTGGTTTGCAGGGTCGAATCACGATCGACTTCCTTCTCCCGATGTAATGGTGCTCCGCACTTGCTGCAAAACATAGCCCCAAGATAATCTTCATTATGGCACTGCGGACATTCGATCATTTGATTAATGTATCTGTAGTTTGATTGATTGCTGAGACAATTAAGGCGCGTGTCCCATATTTTATCTGTTTTTTGCCTCTTTTGCTATGATCTTGATGTAATCTCACGTGCTCAGCTTCGTTCAGTACATCCTGTGCTAGCTCATATTCTGCTACGGATAATAGATTTGTAGCCAGTTTTTGGAGAGTCAGAACGGCATTTTCAGTATTCTTTGACTGAATTTCGCTTTGGATATTCTCCTGCATCCGGATAAATATCAAGCGGGAGACTGCGTTTACGATTTCTGGATTGGGCTGAGATTTCTGATTTGAATTCTTTACCGCCAGCGAAAATTCGATCCGTTCGAGAAAAGCGGTTGGGTTATGACCCGGGATTTCACCTGTAAAATACCCGCTAAGGAAGCCGACTTCCGACGTCCCAAGTTCAAGAGGGTCAATTTTAATTTCAAATAAAATGCTTGTTGGCATCGTGTTGGTAATGCTTCCAAGTGTGATGGGTGATTCCGCATTTATATTCCCCACTTCTGGTCCGACCCGGATGGCATAAGAGATCGTTGCAGATCGGTCGAGATTGAAGTGAAATCTCATGTCATCAGCGAATGTCTGACTGAAATTCAGTAATTTTCTTTGTAGTATCTGCTTTAAATTTTGAGGGTGGCTGAGATAGACACTGCTGCCCCCGGTTATGCGGGTCAGTTCATCTGCAAATTCATCATTCCAATCTTCACCGATACCAACGACATTGATACTGATCCCGAATTCCGCCATCTCATTCGCCATTTTCAGGCATGCAGATTCATCACCATATGTGCGTCCATCTGTTATCAGAACGACATGGTTCGTTCGCCGGGCACTTAAATGGGTTTTAACTTGTCCGAATGCAGCGTTTAATCCTTGCAAGATTTCGGTTCCGCCGTGTGCATTGATAGAGCGAATCTTCGTGGACATGATCCGCTCGTTTGGTTTATATGTTGCGGGTAACAGCACGTCTGCTCGGTCAGCGAATGTAACTATCGAGACAATATCTTCGTCCATCAACAATCTGGTGAGTTCAATTGCGCTTGATTTCACCATGTCGATCCGTGCACCTTGCATAGATGTGGATTGATCAAGCAATAAGCAGATATTGATATCAGTCCTCGGATGATTTTCAGATCCTTCAGGGGGCGCTATCTGTACCAGTGTATACACCAGTTGTGGTTCATCGAGTGGGATGAGTGCAGGGCGGCTGTATAAGATTTTGGTGGTCAGGTAATGTTGCTGGGCTTCTGGTGGTAAGGTCTTATCATATTCAGCTTTATGGGTTTGATCAGATAAGATAGAGTACGCGTTTTGTATGGAGATGAAATCGGTCTGTGCTCCTACATAGAGGTTTAAATCCGGGTGGTACCGCTTTGCGAGTCGGTGAAACGACCTCCTAATATCTTCACTGCTTGCATTGCGTGGTAGACCTAATAGTTGATAGTAATCAGTCACTTATTCCATCTCGTTATCAATCGGGGAGTTGTATGAGGATTACGGTTATGTTGTCGGGGCCACCGGCTTTATTCGCTTGTTCAACCATTCTTTGACAAGCTGCTTCTGGTGTTGGAGCAGATAATATAGTCGCACTCAATACATCATCAGGTACAACTCCCCACAAGCCGTCAGAGCAAAGCATCAAATAGTCTGCATCATCCATCTGGATGCTGATAATATCTGGTTCAATAGGCTCACCTTGACCAAGAGCGCGATAAAGGACATTCCTTTGTGGGTGAACCGCTGCTTCTTCAATAGTGATCTGCCCAAGATCAACAAGTCGTTTAACCAACGAATGGTCTTTTGTCAATGCAGTCATTTCACCCGTTTTACGTATCGCGTATGCCCGGCTATCTCCTACATGGGCGATAGTAATCTGTTTTCCCAAGATCAATGAAGCAGTTAACGTCGTGCCTCCACCCGGTACTCCTTGGATGATCGATTGTTGTGTATCATGTACAGCAGAAGACATAACTTCCTGGATTGAGCCGTTTGGGGATAATCCTTTGAGGCTGATCAAGGGGATATAGATATGTTCCATAACATAGCTGGCCATGGCACGTATAGCTATCCCGCTGGCGATTTCACCGTGTTGGTGCCCCCCCATGCCATCTGCCACTATATAGAACCCAAATGGTAGGTTCCCATTGCTGCTTGAAAGCGTGGTCGTTGCAGTAAAAAGCGAATCCTCGTTATGATCTCTTTGTTTACCAATTGATGCAGCACAGCCAACAACAAGTTGTTGCGGTTCAAGTTTAGTTGAATACTTATAGGGCAGTTGATTTTGGAGTTCGTCAGAGGTTATCGGCCGTGTATCCGGCTCTGAAATCGGTTCGGTCTGCTTCTTAAATATTCTATTGAAAAAATCCTTCAATGCGTGCCTCCCTGTCGATGTGATTGGCGTTTAAACCTGCAGGGCATATATATTTTTGTCCGTTGACCCAATATACACAATATCGTCAGCGATGATCGGGGTGCCGGTGATCGGACCCTCTGTATTAAATTTCCAACGCAAATTGCCAGTCTTCTGTTCGATGCAGTACAGGTTCCCATCTACTGATCCACAAAGCACCGTGTCACGATGAATTATGGGCGATCCGGTGACCTGGTGCTCAGTTTGAAATGTCCAGACTTCCTTAGCTGAACGAATATCAACACAGTAAATAAAACCATCCACAGCCCCGGTAAAGATATAGTTCCCCTTGATGCACGGCGTGGAGATGGTGGGTTTGCCAAGACGGAGTCTCCACACGACCCATCCAGTGTTGGCATCGATAGCATAGAGAGTAGTATCAACCGATCCGAAATAAACCACACCCTTTGATAGGATTGGTGATGAAGTAATTGCTCTTTTTGCAGAAAAACGCCACTTAATATTGCTGCGAAAATCCATGCAGAAGAAATCTCCACTTTCAGACCCAAAGTACAGCAGTTCATTGGCAACGAGCGGGGTTGAGCGGATCGATGCTCCAATACCTGAACTCCACGCTTTCCTGCCGCTCAATGTGTTCACAGCGTACATATAACCGTCATCTGATCCGAAGAAAACGTGTCCTTCAGCTATGTGAGGAGATGATCGTACTGGACCATCGGTTGTGTAATCCCAAGTTACCGTGCCATACTTCGCACTAACTACATGCAGCTTCTCGTCCTCGGAGCCAAAGTATACATTTCCTTCATACACCAAAGGCCGGGTGACTATGCCACCCTCAGTGGGGTATTTCCACAGAAATTCGCCCGAATTTCCCTCCAACGCATAAAGATTGGTGTCGTATGACCCAAAATACAATATCCCATCCTTGTACCCAGGTGTTCCTCTGATTTCATCTTCTGCGGAGAATTTCCATATTGGCTTGACTGTATCCTTATCCAGGTTTGTTGTAACCGGTCGCACCCGCATGCGGTTCAACAACCCGGTTTGTCGGGCAGTACCCAGCAATGCGTTTCTCATTTCCTCAGCGCTTTGATAACGTTCTAAGGGATCATATTTAAGCGCTTTTTCAATAACTTCTTCTACTTGCGCATTGACTTCCGGATTAATGGAACGGATGGGTCGTTCTTCAAATGAAAAAGGCGCTTCCATACGCGGGTCAACGTTTGTCAATAGGTGGTGCAGAGTTGCACCAAGAGCGTATATGTCTGCCAGATGGTTTGCTTCACCGCGATACTGTTCTGGTGGAGAATACCCTTCGGTTCCAATCATTGTTCCACGTTGTTGCCCTTCAAAAGGTTTAGCTATACCAAAGTCAATTAAGACGATATGTTGATGTTGATTTACCATCACATTCGAAGGTTTCATATCCCGGAAGATAATCGGCTCAGGTTCGTGATTGTGCAGATAACTAAGCACATCACACAGCTCGATTCCCCATTGGATGGCAATTTCTTCTGGTAATACTCCGTTAGATTCAGATAAGATCGCTTCTAAGTCTCTGCCGTTGACATATTCCAGAACAAGATATGATCTTTCGTCTTGGGTAAAATAATCATAGATTCTGGAGATCGCAGGGTGGTCAAGCGTTGCGAGTAAATTGGCCTCACGCTCGAAATTGCGGACGATGGTTGCCCGAACAAGATCATCTCGGGCTTGGTTGATCATTTCTTTAACCGCGACGATCTTGGTTACATTGGGGAAGTGCAGGTCCCGCGCCGAATAAACCGCTCCCATACCTCCAAGTCCGATGATACTTTGGATTAGGTAGCGATTAACTAGGTTTGTTCCAGTCCGTAAATGTTGTGCTGGACCGCGCCTTGGCTCAGGCTCGGGGTCCGGCTCAATGCGTTGAGTTTCCAGGATTACCTCTCCCTAGTGAAATCATTAATCTGTAAGTGCCTAATTCGTGCCAGACATCACGCTGGAATGACAAAGTTAAGCCTGCAATCCGCATCACAAGTCGCTGTTCTTGCAGGATCACTAATTCTAGATCGTCCGAGATAATTTCCGGCTGAATTTCATCCGTGGCTTTTCCTAAGTATAATTTGAGATGCAGGCTTTATCGCGATTTTATTGGATTGGCAAGATCAAACAGGTTTGATCACAATACTGTATTTAACTCTTGAAATTATTGTCTATGCGTGTTGCAGATTGAATTTTTTGAAACAATTGAATATTTGGTCAATTCGCTTCTAATTTTACCATTTACAAATTGTGATCCACTGATCGACATGAGAGGTCGCAGAATGGTAGCTAGTACTCAGCCGTGTTGGACTCATCTAAAACAAAGCCAAATAACCTTCATATTCTATCTCACCAGGCTGGGTTTTTGTTAATTTTTGGAAATCAACGGAGAGTTGATATGGATTTCAGTTTTGATAGTTTTCTTTCCCCTTTCACATGGCGATATGGTTCAACTGAAATGCGCAGCTTGTGGAGTGAGAGAAATAAACGAATCTTATGGCGAAAGATTTGGCTGGCACTGGCAGAAGTTGAAGCCCTTTATGGATTGGTATCAGCTGAACAAGTAGAGGAACTTCGTACCCATGTTGATACAATCGATATCCCTCGGGCGATGGAAATTGAGTCTGTTATTCATCATGATCTGATGGCTGAGCTTAAAACATATGCCGAGCAGTGCCCAAACGCGGGAGGCGTTCTGCATCTCGGAGCGACTTCTACGGATATAGAAGACAATGCCGATATCATCCGCATCCGCCAATCAATCGACTTGATCATCACCAGGCTTGCTGAGCTATTAAGTGCATTTGTAGACCAAATTGATCGCTATGCGGATGTAGTGATGATTGCCTACACACATCTACAACCTGCCGAACCCAGCACAGTTGGGTACCGTTTGAGCCTCTATGCCCAGGATTTGTTATCCGATTGGGAAAATCTGAGACGGGTGCGCGCTCATCTACGTGGCAAAGGATTCAAGGGCGCGGTAGGGACAGGAGCGGCATTCGCCGAGCTTATCGGATTACACAATTTACCAGAATTTGAAACCCGCCTTTCAACCCATTTAGACGTACCTTTTTACCCGGTTGCATCTCAAGTTTATCCCCGCAAACAAGATTACCAAGTGCTTTCAGCATTAGCAGGTCTGGGAGCCAGTCTGTATAAATTTGCCTTCGATCTTCGATTTCTTCAATCTCCGCCTATCGGAGAAATGTCTGAGCCTTTTAGTGAACTCCAGGTGGGATCTTCCGCTATGCCTTTTAAACGGAATCCAATTCGAGCAGAGAAGATCAATTCCCTTACCCGGTCTTTAGCACAGTTGCCGCGCATTGCCTGGGATAATGCTGCCAATTCTACTTTAGAACGAACTCTGGATGATTCCGCCAACCGCCGAACCATTCTGCCAGAATCGTTCTTGATAGCCGATGAACTGCTTCTTGTCACCACGCAGATTGTGCGTGGTCTCCATGTGGATGATAACAGAATTGCTCAAAACTTAAGTATTTATGGCCCTTTTGCCGCGATAGAAAGGGTCTTGATGACACTTGGAAAAGCAGGTGTTGACCGTCAGGTAATGCACGAAAGGTTTCGTCGATACGCCATGTCTTCGTGGTCAGAGATTCAAAATGGAGCACCAAACCCGCTGGAAAGGTTGATAGCAGATGACGAACATATCAAGCTGCACATCAAGGAAAATGATCTGCAAGAATTAATGGATGTTAGCCACTATGTAGGTGATGCCGATCAGCGATCCCGCCAGTTGGTTCAAACCATTAGGGAAGCACTTACAAATTTCGTGGGATGATCGAATTTGGCTCTATCTTAGCCACCAACCAGGATACCATCGCCGCAGTTTATTGCTATGACGGCTAGTGTTCCTGTTCCTCTCTTGTCTCTACTCTGCAGTTTGCACAAGACGTATCTGCAGTTCTTGGTCGAGTGGTTGACAGCTCGTGTAACCACCGGAGACCTGTGCTTTTAGAGCTTACCGATGAATTTCCATACCATCCGGTGGAAGTTGTGGAAACCTCGTACTGGTTCAGCATACATGAGGATGCACTTGCCATACACCAGGTTCAGATCGAGCTCTTTACCATATTCGATCAATTCCGGGGATTCCGCCATTTGCTGTAGCCAGACATCCTTCAGGCCGACTTCGGCTGCTTCCTTGAACACTGTTTTTGCTTGATTCGCGGGCACACTCACGAAAACGCCCTCCACCTCTTTCGCAAGTTCCGCTAAATTGGGGTAGCAGCGCTGGTTGTCGATTGTCTCGGCTTCTGGATGAACTAAGAAAACTTCATAACCACGTTCGGTTAGTTCTTTCGCCGCTGAGTTACCGAATTTTTTCCCACTGCGTGAAGCCCCAACAATAGCAAGTTTCTTCTTTTCAACGAAGTTTTGAACCGCTTGATCCATATCCTCTCCTCGATTTTGTTAGAGTTTTCCGCAACAAGGCTATCAAACCGTATATCGTTTGTCAAAGGTCAATGGTCACATTCAATGCAAACATACTTCATATTTTCGATTGTTAAACAATGGTCTTGTCAATATGATGGACTCTCGGGAAGATATCCTTCAGAAAGCAAACAATCGCCCTTGTGCAAGAATGCAATCATGCGTGAATTGAGGGACGTCAGGTAAAACTATATTCGCCACACAATCCTTCTGTCCAATTACTCAGCATATGCTACTCTTAACAACGCGCCCCTCTCCACTTCACCAGAGAGGGGCGCGTAGTCGCTTATATGATTATTACAATGTGGTTACTTGAATTTCCGATCACTCTTGATAGGTGCCTACGCTCATCTGAAATCTGGCTCAGATTCTGGCTTATTTCCTAATATCTGGTCAATTCGTTCCAGCAGTGTGTCGTCTAGTCGTTCAGCCACTTCGATAGCTTGCATATTATCTTGAACCTGTTCCACTTTCGAAGCGCCTGTTATCACGGTGCTTACATTTGGATTTTTTAGACACCAAGCAAGGGCAAGCTGCGCTAAGCTGCAGTTTAGTTCATCTGCAATTGGTACCATTAGTTGGACTTTTGCAATTCTTTCTTGGGCCTCTTGGTCAACAAACCGTTTCTTTAGCCATTCGTACCCTTCTAGTGTAGCGCGTGTTCCGGATGGCAGTCCTTGGTTGTATTTGCCAGTCAGCAGTCCACTGGCTAATGGGCTAAAAACTGTTGTTCCCAGGCCAATTTCCGAATAAAGATGAGCATACTCCTTTTCGACTTTCTCACGGTTGAACATATTATAGTGTGGCTGCTCCATGGTGGGGGGTATCAGGTGTTCTCGCCTTGCGATGCCGTAGGCAGTCATTATTTGCTCTGCGCTCCACTCACTTGTCCCCCAGTAGAATGCTTTCCCCTGGTTAACTACATGGGTCATCGCACGCACTGTTTCCTCAATAGGCGTATATAGATCCGGACGATGGCAGAATATCAGGTCAACATACTCCATCTGCAGTCGCTCCAAGGCTGCATCTAGCCCTTCGATAATATGTTTGCGAGACAAACCTTTGTCATTTGGACCATCACCACCCCAAAATATTTTCGTGGATATCACCAAGTCTGAGCGTTTCCAGCCGGAGTCCTTGACTATTTTCCCCATAACAGTTTCGGCCCGACCTGAAGCATAGGCTTCCGCATTGTCAAAGAAATTCACGCCGGCTTCGAATGCAGCCTTCATACAGTCATATGCAACCGTATTATCAACCTGTTCACCAAAGGTAACCCAAGCACCAAAGGATAGTGCTGACACTTTCAATCCTGATTTTCCTAAGAAGCGGTATTCCATTTTGTCTCTCCAATCTGCTTGATTTTTTATGTAGTCTCACCAATTAACTGGCAGTTACACTGTTTATACTGTAATCTGGCTTGAAGGCGTAATGTCAGTGATTGTCGCAGCCAGGCAAATATTATTTTGGCTTGATTTGCTTCCTCGTTTGGTCGAGCAGCTGTCTGTTGGCTCCAGCTATCGTCGGGAAATTTTGTTCCTCGTAGTCAGTACCCGCCCGAAAGGGGAAAGGTTGTGGACCATCATAGCTTTCAATAATGCCACCAGCTTCGCGGACCAACAGCCAAGCTCCGGCAATATCCCAAATTTTTGTTGTGGCTTCAAATGCTACTGCAGCAGTTCCCCGGGCGATGTTGCTGAAACCGTAGGCAGCAGAACCCAGTATGCGAACCTTATAGGGAACGCTAACATTGTAATCGCGATGCGTGCGGGAACAGCAGATGAAGAATGCTGTCCCTTTCTTGGGATCGGGTTCCTTAATATGGATCGGTTTGCTATTTAGGTAGGCTCCCATTCCCTTTTGAGCCGAATAAAGTTCATTCAACATGGGGAAGTACATCACTGTCAGTACGGGCCAGCCTTGGTTGAGTTTCGTAATAAGAACACCCCAAATGTGCAATCCAAGGCTGAAGTTGGAAGTGCCATCAATTGGATCAACGATCCAAATAGGGGCATCACAATCATTAGGCTCAATTGAATGCTCTTCCTCGCTTAATATGCAATCATGGGGAAATTCTTTTTTGATCGCGGTTTGGATTATGTGATCTGCTGCCAGATCTGCTTCAGTGACAATGCTGTTATCCAATTTCAGTCTCTCGTAGAAATCGGCCTTACAGAAATGCTCGATCAACATTTCCCCGGTATCGCGGGCTAATTTACTGGCAAATTCAACGCTATCGAGCATGCTTCACACTGTATACGGCGTTAGGTGAAATTCCATTGATCCTGATCTTTTATTCTTTATGCTTGTATGGTGTTGGGAGCGATGATTTCGATATAGTCATCACTTACCAGGCCATCCATATCTGCGCCTAGGTACTGCAGCAGGTCACTGGCAATCGTGGCTTTATTCTCAGCGTCCACCTTGCTCCACGTGCGGCTCTTTACCTCCAAGAAGTATCCCAACTCGGGTGCGTCAACCCGGTCCAGATTGATATAGAATTCGGTCCCCCTGAAAAGAATTCGCCAGCGTAAACGATCTTTTTCGATAAACACTTCACCGTGAGGCTTAAAATATTCACGATAAAAACGCAAGCTGTGGGTAGCTGGTGCAATGAATCTACTGCGGGAAAGCAGCACATCGGTAGGGAAATGGTGTTCGCGCTCTGGACCGATCATCGTCAATCGATAGCGGACATTGCTGATCTCTCCAGAATCATCGATGTATTCATCTTCACGATAGCGCAGGTAGCCTTGCTTCGGATCATGGAAAGAAAAATAAGTATCAAATTCATGATAGTGACGGTGGTGGAGAATTTCAAGTTCGGACTCGTTGATGGCTTGGATGAAATTGTTAGCATCCTGGATCCTAACTTTGACTTGCACTTCAAAGCTTTCAACTTCGCTTGCCCCGCCAATTGCAATCAATTTCGAGAGTACTGACTGTTCAAGCTCGATCAGGAATTTGTCAATCTGAGCGGCATATTCTGCTGCCTGGCTAAGCAGCTCCCCTTCTTGCAAAGTGAGCAGTTGCCTTTCTCTCATTAACCATTTGCCATTGACCATAGTATCGGTCACATCGTTGGATTTCGCTGCGTACACAATTTGGGCATAGATACCATCCGAGTCGCGCCTGAAGCGGGGTGAGTTGTGCAAAGTTGCCACGTTAATC
>JBFENN010000031.1:0-24385 GCA_041551115.1 Anaerolineales bacterium | reverse complement strand
CAGAATCTGATCGCGAGAATTCATTTGCCAATGTCAAGGGTAGAGATCCGTACTGATGATGGCGGGTTGCCTTTGGCTTTGGAGATCGCTAACCTAACCCTGAAGCATTTGTTACTGCTCCATTTCTTTGCTGATAAAGAATTCGGCGGCGACTTTCGTTATGATGCTGTAGATATCAACCGCGCCCGTCAGAATGAAGCAGCCGCTGCCCGAAATGGCTTGAAAGCTGTAATTGAACATCCATTTGCTGGTAAATCCATTGGTATGCGAGAATATCTGATGTGGACACTCTCAGAGGTAAAACCTTTAGCGGACGAGTTAGGCTTGTGGGATGAACTGCAGCCCCTCATCGAAATGGCAGCGGGTAGCCTGAATACATCAGAGATGATCAGGGCAGGTTTGTCCGGAGCGATAGATCCCTCGGATCAAGTACCGTTGGAAGCGCTCCAAAAATTAGCCCAGCAAATGAAAAATCAGCTAAACACTGATGTGGAATATATCGTGTCTGATTTTAAGAACCTGCAGTTGGATCGGAGGCGGATTGGAGATTTCCTGCAGCACGCGCGTGATGAAGTCTATAGCGATCCCCATGCCCCAATCCGCTTTCATCGCAGCTTCGCCGACGGCATCCAGCTGTATCACCAGGATAAGACCAGTGAAATCATCGCCCTGTCGCAGGATTTGATCCGGATTCCATCAGTTACGGCTTCCCCTGATGAACGTATCCAAGAGGTGAAGCGAGCAGCGACGTTAATCTATGATTTTGCTCGTGAGTATGGTATGGGGGTTCGGTATTATGATCAGGAAAAATACCCGGCCTTGTTGATCGGATTTCCTGGACAGATGCATGCTCCTGTGATGCTGGCTGGGCATTTTGATGTTGTCGAACCTGATCCGGATGACAGTCAGTTTATTCCTAAGATTGAAGGTGATTATTTATGGGGGCGCGGTGCTACAGATATGAAAACAGTTGTGGGGACATTCCTAATTTGGATGAAGGACACATTCAAGCTGGGGGATCCATACCCACCAATCAATCTGCTGTTAATCGGCAATGAGGAAAACGGGGAGTCTGAGGCGATGGGGACGCCGCAGTTATTAAAATTGCTTCGTGAAGATGCGGGTTATCAACCAGCATTGTTAATTGCCGGCGAACGGACCGGGGAGAACGGGGATGAGCTTTATGGCCAGATCTGCACCGAGAACCGGGGTGTTATGCGGTTTGAAATCGTCCTTCATGGCACCCGCAGCCATCCAGGTGTCCATGGACCGTCAGCGGATATGTCGACTAGGTTGATAGATGCCCACTTCGCGGTATCGGAGATCCTAACCCGCTTCCTGACCCTTGAGAGCAGCGACGGCTGGAAATCGCAGATAAACTATCCATATATTCAAGTGGGTTCACCAGGGATATTTAATATATCTGCCGACCGTGCCGTGATTGGGATTGAAGTCCGCCCAATCCCACAAGATGATATCGTCGGCCTTGTGGCTGAACTCCAGCATTACTGTTCTGCTCAGTCGTTGGAGTTTGAGATACAAGTCCAGGAAGCCGGCATTGTATGTGACCCGGATAATCCCTTTCTGACAGCATTAATCCGCGCAGTTGCTGATGTCTCTGGCGGGCAGCCGGCGATCGGGCGGAAGCTCCCTGGGACCAGCGCCAGGTTTGCTCCTCGCGGGCAGGGTGTTGTTTGGGGGCAGAGTGGTCTTGCCCCACATGGAGCACAGGAAAGACACTATATCCCATCCATCGAACCATATTATCACGCCTTGACACGGCTCGCCAAAGAGCTGACAGGCTAGCGCAGCTGTAGGGATCACTTCACAACAATCCTCGATTCATCATACCAGTACATAAGAAGCTCTTCATGAGTACAGATCCCGCAGCAGACAGCCATGTATAGCGTCTATGACACGATACTTTCTGGTGAAGGTATCCATCGGATGTCCAATATCCGCACCAAGGAGTTGCGATGCAAAAGCCAATTCAGGCGGCGATTCTGGGGGTAGCTGGCAGCGTTGGCCAGCGCTTTGTCCGATTATTGACTTGTCATCCTTGGTTCGAGGTGGTTGCAGTAACCGGATCAGAACGGCGCGTCGGTCAGCGTTACGCGGATGCATGTCATTGGATCCTTTCGGAAGCCATGCCGGAGTGGGTGAAGCAGATGGAAATCACCAGCAGCTATTCCCGTGAGCTAGATGTACCGCTTGTATTCTCGGCGCTGCCTTCCCACCTTGCAAGGGAGATAGAGCCCTGGTTCGGCGCTGGGGGCACATGGGTTTGCTCAAACGCCTCCGCATTCCGGTTGGAAGCAGATGTGCCTATCCTGTTGCCAGAGATCAATCCCAACCACCTGGAACTAGTGCAGGTGCAGCAGCGGGACCGGAACTGGCCGGCTGCTATTGTCACCAACTCCAACTGTACCAGCACGGGCATTGCTGTTGTACTGCATGTGCTGGATCATACTTTTGGTGTTGGCCAGGTTTTCGCAACCTCCTTGCAGGCGATTTCCGGAGCCGGTTTCCCGGCGTTGCCGCGCTGGATATTCTCGATAATGTCATTCCCTATATCCCCGGCGAAGAGGACAAAATTGAAGTGGAGACCCTCAAAATCCTGGGTGAGGTCAAGGATGGGTCTATCCAACCGGCTGACATCCAAATTTCCACCCATACCAACCGCGTCGCCGTAAGCGACGGGCACATGGTCTGTTTATCTATCGGTTTGCGTGAATCATGTGACGATCTCGGCCAGATCATTGCTGGGCTGCAAGAGTACCGCGCGCCAGAATCTAGCCGCGGTTTGCCCTCCGCACCGAACCCGGTTATCTATTACCATGCTGGGGATGACCGGCCCCAACCGAAGGTTGACCGTATGCACGGCAACGGTATGAACACCAGTGTCGGGCGGCTTCGTACCGATCCCATCCTGGATCTGAAATTGGTCATCCTCTCGCACAATACCATCCGTGGTGCCGCGGGCGGATCGATATACAATGCCGAATTATTAGTGCAGGAAGGGTACTTAAGTTGACAAATTAACCGGAGCATAGTAAGATTTTTCCGCTCCAGATTTGGCGGGGTAGCTCAGTGGTAGAGCAGGGGACTCATAAGCCCTTGGCCGTGGGTTCAAATCCCTCCCCCGCCACTTTTTGTTTTAATGGGGGAAATTGCGCCTAATACATCATACATACTGCATCCTTTGGGGCTGTCCTTATAATTTTCAAGAATAGCTCCTTGGATTATGTAGACATATCGCATTTTAAGACTAAAGCTGCAGCAGTCCTATCATGGTTTTTGAGTTAAACATGCTTAACTTGCTGGATACTGTATGATGAATTATTTCCCTTAGCAACTTACTGCCATCTCGAGTGTTGATTCAATCGTATAGCGGATCTAAGGAGGTATTACTGATGGCAGACGAGTCCTTCAAGATTTACGGCTACCGTTGGGTCGTTCTGGTGGTGTTCATGGGGGTGATCGTAGTCAACCAGCTGGCTTGGATTACTTTTGCTCCGATTACCGGCGTGGCAGCAATGTACTATGGTGTCACTGATCTGAGCATAGCACTGCTCTCTATGAGCTTCATGATCGTTTATATAATTGTTTCCATTCCTGCCTCGTGGATGATCGATACCTACGGTTTCCGTATCGCGGTTGGGATCGGGTCAGTCCTGACGGCAGTTTTTGGTTTGACCCGCAGTCTGGCTGGGGACAACTACACGTTGGTGCTCATCTCTCAAATTGGTATCGCTGTCGGTCAGCCGTTCATCCTGAATTCCTTGACAAAAGTTGCCGCACGCTGGTTCCCGATCCAGGAAAGGGCGACCGCCTCAGGTTTAGGCTCACTCGCTATGTATTTGGGGATTGTTGTAGCCATGATGCTGACACCGTTCCTTGTGCTCCAGACTGGGATCAACAACACATTGTTCATTTATGGGATTGCGGCAGTTGCCGCTGGAGTTTTGTTCCTTTTCTTCTCCCGGGAAAATCCACCAACACCAGCCAGTCCAATAGGTCAAGAGGCACGCTCCCTGGTTTTCGATGGCCTTAAACAAATGCTGAGCATGCGGCGATTCGTCCTCCTGATGGTCATCTTCTTCATCGGTCTGGGGGTCTTTAACAGCGTCACGACCTGGATCGAGGATATCCTCAGGCCGCGCGGGGTCTCGATCATGCAAGCAGGGGTTGTAGGTGGGGTGATGGTCATTGGTGGAATTCTCGGCGCGCTGATTCTGCCCACGCTGTCCGATCACTACCGCAAGAGAGTGCCATTCATCATTTTTGCCCTAGCGGCTGCAACTATGGGGCTGTTGGGGATCACTTTTGCATCGAATTATGTTCTCCTGCTGGTATCTGCCTTTGTGATGGGTTTTTTCCTATTGGCTGCGGGTCCGATTGGGTTTCAATATGGCGCTGAAATCACATACCCCGCCCCGGAAGGCACATCGAATGGCATGCTTCTGCTGATGGGGCAGATCTCAGGCATCATGTTCATCCTCGGGATGGATGCCTTTAAACACCCGGACACGGGCGCGATGACTTCCTCACTGCTGTTGCTGGTAGGGTTGATGGTGGTTGGTACCCTGCTGTCGACCAGGCTGACCGAATCGGTCCTCCTGACCGGTGGTGGAGATGCAAATAAGATCACCTAAACTAGGCGGATTGCCTGGGCGCAGGGCAGGGTTGCTGGCTTCCTCATTGAAACTAAGGATTTAGGGGAATCCGAGCGCACTACATACGTCGCGGGCCATCGTTGTTTGCGACGAAACTGTAGTGGACGCCGACGAGTACTGCGACTCCTTCGAGGTCTTGAACAACCTGGGGAACTGTTTATGAACGATGACGGTCCCGTTTAAAGGCGGGTTCGAGCTCACTGGGCGTGTCTAAACCGCCGATCATCGCCAAACCGGGCGGGTGAGATGCCAACCCGAGCCCATAAAATTAGCTATATGTGACAGATTCAATAATCATCCAGGAATAAGCGCACGTTTATGGCTGGTAGATCCAAACCGATGAGGTATTTTTGGATGATCCCACGATCGAAAATCAACAAACACATGGCTCAAATTCCTCATCTAGGACACTTGCTAAAACTATAAAAATATGGTACAAATGTTCTAGTAATTATTCGTGTCTTTTCCACCTATCTTCGCATCATAGTCAGCAACGCAGCTAACAAAGCGAAAAAAAAATATTACTCAAAAATCATCCTGGACTTCTCCGGCGAACAGTGGGCTGTCATCGTTCTCCACATTATTCGCGGTTTCACCCAATTTCTGGCGATTCCCATCAAGCATATTTATTGATATGGAGTTTTGCATCGATCCGCAGAGTCGCCAAGTGAACACTTCTGAGAATTTCTATTGCATCGCTACATTCCTCGTGATCATTTGGTGTCACCTGACTCAGGTGCTTTGCTCTCAGTTCCTGAGATTGCGAAGGATCTGAATTTGCCCCCATATTTTCCTAATAACCGGCAGCCTGCTATTCAGGATGCTGCTCAATCCAATCCAATAACAACGTGGTCAGCTCTGGGTGGCTATCCAGCAGCTCCGTGCCGTGTTCTGCACCGGGATAGATCTCCAGCTGGTGAGTGTCGTTGGCTGGGTCATAAAGCTGGTTCACAGTTCCGAAGGGATACGCGTCCTCTTCGGCGGCGACGAGCAGCAGTGGGCGGTTTCCGTACTCACGGATCGCTTCCTCGATACCGATCTCCCACAGCTGCATGCCTGGCGAAAGCATGATGATCGGGATAACACGGGGATGTCTGGTCCCAGCGCGCAGGGCTAGGTTTGCCCCGATGCTTGCACCGATGATACTGATTTGATTTTCTTTGGGTAAATTAAACCTCAGCCAGTGCGTAGCTTCATCCACATCCAGATCCATATCCGGTGCGAACGTTTTTTCACCTGCGCTTTGACCATGACCTCGCAGGTCCAAGGCAAGGACGGTAAAACCTCTCTCTTGGGCCGTTTTCGCGAAAGGCTCCCAAACCTGGCTGTCGAGATAGGCTTCGTGGAGCAGCAGTATTGAATTAGGCTTGGATATCGCCGGATCGGGGTGGTATACAGTCCCGCTGAGTTTGACCCCATCTACAGTGGTCATGTGGATGACCTCAGTGCGGCTGGTACCGGCTGTTATTTCGGTGATAGGACCGCTTGCGGGCTGCTGGTCGGTTTGAGCAGGTGGGGACGCGCAGGCTGTGAGCAGCAGCAGGAGTAGTGCTGTGATGAGCGGTCGGCTGACTGCCGCCTTACGAATATCGAGCGAATGTAGCTTCCGTTTCTTAACCACTTTGCTTAGAACGCTCCTTTCCGTTGTAGGACTACCGGTATGGTCTTAAAGAGGATTTGAATATCCAACCACAAGGAGTAGTTTTGAATGTAATACAGGTCGTCCTCTGTGTGCAGGTGCAGGAGCTTATCACTGCGCCCATTGATTTGCCACCAGCCGGTGATACCCTGGGGGACGGCAAACCGTTTCTGCTGCCAGAGATTGTAGCTGGATACCAGTACCGGGATTTCGGGCCGCGGGCCGACCAAGCTCATATCCCCTTTCAGCACGTTAATGATCTGCGGCAGCTCATCCAGGCTTGTTCGGCGGATAAAGTGACCTACCTGGGTAATGCGCGGGTCATCTGGTATTTTGTGGATCAAGTTCCCTTCCTCGTCGTGTTTCACGACCTCGGCGAACTTGCCTTCCGCATCTGCCTGCATCGACCTGAACTTGTACATCTCAAAGACTTTGCCATTTTCACCCGCCCGCTTCTGTTTGAAGATGACCGGACCTGGAGAGTCGAGTTTGATTGCGACTGCGATCAAGAATAACAACGGTAGAAAGACGAGAAACGTCAACGAGGCCACTAGCAGGTCGAATACCCGTTTGATCATCCGCTGGTATCCCGTCAGGGTGGGTGTCTTTAAGCTGATCATGGATACGCTGCCCAAATTCTCGACCCGCGAACCATACATCAGCAGGCTGACATAATCCGGGATAATCCACAGGTTGCAGGGCTTGTCAATCAGCTCGCCTACCAACTGTTGGACTCTTTCATAGGATTCGGCTGGTAGGGCGATCAAGATATCGGTGATGTCATATTCATCAATAATTCCAGGTGCTTGATTAAGGTGACCCAGATGGCTTATGGAATCAGATGCAGCTGGGATAAGCTCCTCATCGGTTAAGTATCCCATCAGAGTAATCCCAGCCCAAGAGAGCTCGTCCAACCTGGACAGCGCTTGCTGTGCAGCGTCACCACCGCCGATGAGCAGGACGCGCCGGGAACCACTCCTCTTGTTTCCACTCCCGTATGTGACCATCCGGAAAAGGATTCTCCACCCGACCACCAGTGCGAACTCGAAGCCGTAGAAGTAAACTAGGAAGAGCCGGGAAATACTTCTTTGTGTAAAATAGACAAAGCCCGCTAATGCCAGGGCGGCTAGGATATTTGCCACTGTCAACCGCTGGTATTCATCTGCGGCAGTGAATGCCCGGTCTGGGTCATATAGCGAAAAGAATAAATAAGTTAGCGGATAGGTGATTATGCCAACTGTCAACACCAGTGTGAGACCAGGTTCATAATAGAGTTCGAGGCCTAAGGGGAGGTTTAATCGAATCCAAATTGCCACGAGAACAGCGGCGATGACGCATAGAATATCGAGCAGAATCGCCCAAATAATGAGGTTCGTATTGCGGCTGAGCATCTTAGTCCACTGCCTTAGAAATCATCCTGGTCGTATCATACTTGCCTGATTTCTTATCGTCAAGATTTGGTTATGCCAATACCACCCAACAAATCCACAAGTTATAATTCAATTCAGAGACATCATGCAGTTGCAGAAATTGGAAAGAATTTGAATATGGTAATTTTGTTATGATACAGCCAATTCTAAAAGTTGACCTTTCTACCAAAGATATCGGGCATCTTAAAGTCCCCTCTACTTGGCAGTCTGAGTATCTGGGAGGTGCTTCGCTCGCCGCCAGACTCTTGTACGATGAGCTCCAGCCGGGCCTCGATCCATTATCGCCAAGTTCGCCATTGCTGTTCATGACAGGTCCGTTAACCGGCACGTCTGGTCCCGCGGTCGGTCGTTTCGTGGTATGTGGGAAATCTCCAGCGACGAATCTATGGGCTGAATCGAACTGCGGTGGGTTTTGGGGTCCGGAACTCAGAAAAGCCGGCTATGCTGGTTTGTGGATTACAGGATGGTCCGAAGAGCCGGTTTATATATGGATCAATGACGATAGTGTAGAAATCTGTTCGGCTAAATACATCTGGGGGTTAGAAACGTACCAAACCCAGGCCGCAGTGCGTGAGGATATCGGTGAGAACCGTGCCCGGATTGCCGTTATTGGCCCGGCAGGCGAGAATTTAATCCCCTTTGCGCTGATATTGACTGACCATGGTCGTGTTGCCGGACGAACCGGCATGGGAGCTGTCATGGGTTCCAAGAACCTTAAGGCAATCGCCGTGAAAGGATCAGGGTCTGTGCCCCTTGCTTTGCAGGAAGAGTATGCCCATCAGCGCTCAATTGTGAACCGGGAGATCAGAGAGGATCCGGTATCCGCGGTGCTGCGTGAGTTGGGGACAGCCGGTTCGGCGGATTATTTTGATTACCTGGGGGAGATGCCGAAACGCTACTTCCAGCGCTGCGTTTTCCCGGATGCAGATAAAGTTACCGGTGCTACACTGACCGACAAATACCTGACCCGGATCAGCACTTGCCACGCATGTGTTATTGCTTGCGGGCGGGTGGTAAATCTAGGCGATGCTGTAGGATCTCAGCCGCTGCCTGATCAAAAAGGTCCAGAGTATGAGACGATGGTCGGTTTTGGTCCTAATCTCTGGTTGGACGATCTAGAATTTGTCACGCGCATGGGAGACTTATGTGACCGCTATGGCATGGACACGATCAGCCTGAGCAATACAATTGGATTAGCCTACACATTATTTGAGCAAGGTGTCATCGATGCCCGGGACACATCAGGTCTAGTATTGGATTGGGGGCATAAAGATAATGTTGAGAATTTAGTTCACAAAACAGTTCGGTTGGAGGGTTTCGGGAAGTTTATATCTGAAGGGGCGCGCAGCCTTGGAAGACGATTTGCTGCTGAACAAGAAGCAGTTCAAGTTAACGGTCTAGAAGTTGCGTACCACGATCCGCGTGGTTCTTCAGGTATGGCTTTGGTGTACGCCACCTCGCCACGCGGGGCTTGTCACAACCAATCGGATTATTTCTTAGTGGATATTGGTCAGGTCGAAGAAAGCCTGGACTTAGAATTGTACAACCGTTTGGACGGTGCTGAGAAAGCGAGAAACGTCGCTGTCCACCAGAATTGGAGAACCGTCTTTAATTCCCTAGTCATGTGCATCTTTGCTAACGTTCCACCAGATGATTTGCTGCGGTTGATAAACACTAGCACAGGAAATCAGCTTGAACTTCCAGAACTACTGTTGGCAGGTGAACGTGCTTGGAACCTCAAGCGAATGATCAATATAAAACTAGGTTTAAAACCTGAGGATGACAGAATACCGGCGAAATTGCTCCGACCCTTGGAAGATGCACACGGTGAAATGGCAGGTTTTGCACCCGATATAGCATCCATGATCAGTGCGTATTACCTCACTCGGGGCTGGGATCCAGTTACAGGATTACCATCTGCGGAAACGAGGCAGCAATTAGGTCTCGCCTGGGCGGATTAAAGAAGCTTGGAAGGTATCCTCAGGCAGATAATAAATCGTATAGTCAATCAAGAGGGCTGATGAATAAAATGAAGTATGTCAGTGTTGCAGAGATGATCAGCATCGAGCGTGAAGCGAATACGCTTGGGTTAAGCTATGACTTAATGATGGAAAATGCAGGTCGTGGTTTGGCAGAGACCATTGCTGAACAATATGACCAAATGAAAGGAAACTTGATACTCGGACTAGTTGGTTCGGGTAATAATGGCGGTGATACCTTAGTTGCCCAAACGTACCTGGCATCCTGGGGATGGAAGGTGGTTGCTTATATCATCAGAGACCGTGATCCGCATGATCCGCTGGTGGCAAGGATGCGTGAGGCTGGGGGTGAGATAATCCATATAAACCAGGATTCTGAGTTTCAAGAACTCAATAAACGCCTCCTGAAAGCAGGTCTACTCTTGGATGGTATATTGGGAACTGGCATTAAATTGCCGTTGCGCGGTGCCGTAGTTCAAGTCTTACGCTTCGTAAATGAAGTGTTGGCTTCTTCAGCTAATCCGCCGGTGATTGTAGCTGTGGATTGTCCTTCGGGGATTGACTGCGATACTGGCGAAGCTGCACCTGAGTGTTTAGCAGCCGGTATGACAGTAACCATGGCTGCGTATAAGCAGGGTTTGCTGCGTTTCCCTGCCTACAAGTATGCCGGTGAGATCGTATTGGTCGGGATAGGTTTGAAACATGCAAATAAGTCATGGATAGCCATTAAACGTGAGGTGGCGACTCAATCACAGGTTGCGAATTTATTACCTCCGCGCCCGCCCGATGCACATAAAGGTACCTTTGGGACGGCCTTGATTATCGCTGGTTCATTAAACTACACAGGTGCCGTGTTATTGGCCGGTGAGGCAGCTTACCGGAGCGGAGCCGGCCTGGTGACTCTCGGGGTCAGTGCACCTTTACATTCGATCTTAGCGGGTGAGCTGCCCGAGGCGACCTGGATGCTGCTTCCCCATGAACATGGAGCGATAGCTGAAGCCGCTGTAGATACGATCATCTCAAACATAGGACGGACAAGTGCGATATTATTTGGTCCCGGGTTCGGCTTAGACCCGGTTACCCAACGGTTTGTGAGTAAAATGCTTAACGATTTCAATCCCATGAAAGAATCTGGTCGGGATTCGGCTGCAGTTCCGCAGCCATCTTTTACGGTCGATGCAGATGGTTTAAAATTAATGTCCCAAGTACCGAGTTGGGCTGACATGCTCCCGGCACCTGCTGTCTTAACTCCGCATCCCGGCGAAATGGCAGTACTTACCGGGCTCGGTTTGACGGAAATTCAATCCAACCGGGTGGAGATTGCGGAGGCGTATGCAAAAGAATGGGGTCATATCGTTGTGCTCAAAGGTGCATTCACGGTTATTGCTGCCCCTGATGGTAGGACAACGGTTATACCCGTCGCATCCGCTGCTTTGGCACGGGCAGGTACCGGGGATGTGCTCGCCGGGCTGATCGTTGGTCTGCGGGCGCAGGGTATGGACGCGTATTCTGCATCCATTGCGGGTGCGTGGTTACATGCTCAGGGGGGAATTAAGGCTCAAGAAACTCTCGGGAACAGTGCGTGTGTATTGGCTGGAGATGTTTTACATGGGGCGGTCAGGGTGCTTAGTCAAATTAAAACTAATTAGAGAAAAAAAAAGACAACACCCGCAATCATAAGGATGTTGTCTCATAAAATAAGTAAATAGATATTATTAGGCTGCCGTTTCTTCAACCTCTGCAGCATTCTCTTTAAGGACAACCGGTTGTTCCTTATCTCGTTTTTGTAGGCTCTGTGCGCGTTCCTTAGCGGAGGCAGCAAAATCCTCAGCGCGCAACCGCGCATCCTGCATTGCCTTTGTAGCTGATTCAGAAGCTTTGGTTGTTACCTCGGTGCTTTTATCAAGGATGATCGTTCGCGTTTCTTCGCCTGATTGGGGAGCGAGCAGTAATGCTGTAGCTGCACCAACCAAACCGCCGATCATAAATCCGATTACGAACGCACCAAAATCATTTTCTTCACTAGCCATCACTTTTCTCCTTCGCAAATTAGTTTATTTTTTTCGGGTTAATCCAAGGACGAATAATAACTGGCGAATTCCAGCCGTGTATTCATTCATCTTGATTACAGGTTCAACAACGGTATCACTCAAGAAGGTAGTAGTACCTCTTAAGGTATTTGCCGTTTCGTTGGTAGATTCGAGGATTGGTTTTATCTCATTTTGAAGTAAATTCGTCAGACGTGCAAGCTGGACCAGAAGGATGACCAATACCAGACCGATGAAGAGGGATTGGATAGCAAAGATGATGATAAATACATCTCGCATCCGGGCAACATAGATTTGCGGGGTATTGGGGTTAAGCAAAAATACGAGCAATCCAACAAACAGGATCACCGCGAAAAGGACAACAACGGAGATCACGATTATTGTTGTTCGCTGGCGGCGTAATTCCTCTGGATTTTGTACTTGCCCACCAGTCAACTGAAGTGCTTCTGGCTGTGGGGTTGCTTGTGGGGAGCTGCCCTCTGTCATAATTTTATTCTACCATAGAAATGAATGTCGCTTGCTCTTGCGCAACCTATTTTAGCGGTATCGTAGTTAAGAATTACTTATAAAAAAATCCAGCGCTGGGGTTTCAGCACTGGATTGTGAAAACTGTTGCTTGCTTTCATTGTCTGCTTTACTGATCAAGGAGCCACCCTTTGTACCATGTTGTAAGCGCTATCTCAGCAAGTTTGCCGTGTACGGATGCCGATTTATCCTGTAAAGCAGCTGGAGGGTAGTAATCTGCTGATATAACACCCATGATCCAATCGCGCTGGTTCACAATATACAAGAAGGCGTTGTAGATGTCTGTTTGCTCCTGAAGGTCTCTGTTTATTGAAACCGTATCTTCGTTTGGTTGGCTGAGGCGCTCAAAATCCAGACAGCCCCCTTCTGGATCGGGGAGGCAAGCAGTTGCGGCTCCGTCAGCTGACGGATAGTCGATGCGCAGTAAGATCGGCATCGGTTTTTCCGCAATGATTGGGTACACGCCATCGTCCAGCAGACGGGTAATTTCCACTTCTAGGTCTGTTTGGAGAGGTTCATTATTGTTGGTTAATGGTTCATTTATCGTAATTTCCAACTGGTCAAATTGAGTCAAATCCATGTAAGCACCGTTAACGAATTGGGAATAATCAGTCGACCAGATCATTTGTCCATCAAAACGATTGCGTACCTCATCTAGCAGTGCATCCCAACGCTGCTGGGCATCTGCTGGAACTCCAGATGGCGTACCATCTGCCAAAGTTCCATCCGGTAAAGCTGGAGTAATGGGTTTGCTGTCGATGATAATGGCGTCCAGATTGTATCTAGATGCCATTGTTGCATGGTGCAGCAGGAAGTTACGGTATTGTTCGAACCAAACCTGCCACCACGCATAATCTCGCGCTGCTTCAAGCCACCATCTGTCTTGATTGATTGAAAAGTTGAGCGCTGGTTTAAGTCCGATAGCTAATTGATTTGATTGGCTGGTGATGATTTGCTGCTCCGTGTCTAACCAGAACGGATCTGTTCCAGGTATTTGTTCAAGGATCGGCAGTGAGCTCCTTGTTACGCTCCAGGTTGGAGAAACAGTGATCCAATTTGCCCCACTGTTGCTGATCGCATTGATTGCGAGTGGTATTCGTTTATTCCATGATGGATGATAGGCAGCTAGCATCTCAAATCCAGCGATAAAACTGTCATCACGAGGGATGATAGTTTCCGGTGCTGTGATCGTGTCCTGAAGCGGGGTATCTAACCATGCCCAGTCGTCAATCTGGACTTGTACAGTTTGTGGAGTATCTGCTGAGGGGAGTCCGCGCCCTGGATGGTTTGGACCGGCAGTAAAGAGGTCATCAGCCGAGCCGCATTGATCATTCCGGCATATCCGGTATCTAAGTGAATCCAGAATATGTAGCGGGCTGTTCAATACGTAAACCCAACGTGTCTCGCTAAGCCTCCATAAAGGTACAGGTTCAGTCCATCCGATTAGAGGGTTGAACTGAATAGATAGCGAGTCGTCTGCAATTGTTGAAGACGGGATATTGATGTCAAAGGAGAGAGGGGCTTGACTGTTTTCGTACCAGTTCTCGATCGTATCCGAGATGGTCGTATCCTCGTCTGGAATGATCAAATCACGAACCACGACCATACCTTCTGCTGATTTCTCTGCATTCCACAATCCATCGCCAAGTGTGTATAAATAACGAAAATGGGCGCCGACAGGCATTTGCAGCGTCGTGGAATAACGGAAATCAGGGAAAACGTCCAGAGTAGGCATACGGGATGCGATTGTGCTGACACCAGATGACATATCAGCGAAAGTATTACCAGTCTGGTAAAGGTTTCCAGCTAGATGAATTGGAATCGCGGGTACAGTGTTATCGGGTGCATGGACATCGAAGGTAATATCTACCAATTCAGTTGGCTCAAGGCTGAAGGAGGCTGGAGTCGTTGAATCGGGAGCAACAATGGCACCTTGTTGGAATGTTCTGTAACTGCCGTCAATAGCATACACAGCCAAATTATGGATACCGGGTGGAAGACCTTCGATAAGATAAGCACCATCTGCAGAGGTATAGACTTGCATACCTCCGGCGGCTACGAGTAAATTTGGAATGGGTTGTCCAGTTTGGTTATTACTGACTTGCCCCATGATTCTACCGGTAGGGCCATAGAAATTAGTGTCTGTCCAGCGCGAGATTTGATCAACAACGCTGCTCTGATGTTGAACTTTGAACAGACGGTATCGTACTTGACGCCCATCATATGTGTGTTCCTCCATGGGTGTAGAGGCTGTTTCTCTTGAATAGCGGTACTTGATTACAGAACCAAGTTTGATTGGGATGGTCACTGAAAATGTGCGTTCAGCCTCCAAGATCATTGGATGGCTTTCCACATTTAAGGCGAGACCTGTTACTTCGTCGAGAATATTCAATATGACCTGTTCATCTTCAGGCGTATTCTCTGGGATCACTACAGTGAATGTTACATCAACGTCGTCTTGCGGCTTGATAAATACTTCTGGTGTAGGAATATCGATCTCTGTGTTTGCGAAATATTGTTCTACGGTTGAACAACCCGAGAAACCTATGCTTAGGAATATCGCAGAGGTTATCAAAGCCATGAATGGTAATGAGAGCTTAGACAAGAAATAACTCCTGACTACGCTAGGAATTAAGCAACGCCATGTAGGTTTGTTGTTCACGCTGAAATCTCCGATTTTATTATCTGCAGCATTATTTCAATATTCGGGATTTCTGCTGCTGGGATACTTTCGTTTGGGAAATTAAGAAATTCTATCATTAGGTTGCCTGAGTGAAGGTTGATCTGTTTAATCTCTTGCCAGCTGTATTCTTGAGTTTGAGCAGATCCGCTGTTGGTTAGAAAAATGTGTTGTTTATCAAGGATAATCGGACCGAAGCTAAGCTTTTTCCCCGATCGAAAATCGTTTTCAAAAGTCTGGATTAATATTGGATATACTTTTGCTTTGATTTGAGTCAGCAAATCTGCCGCATTCAAAATGTTGTCTTGAATTTGTATTGTCTCTCCATTGCGATAGTATATGGTCCCGGATTGGATGGGGGGCAGTTGTAGCCAAAAGAAATATGGACGAAACGAGATCGCAGTTACGCCGCTAATATCTTTCCAAATTGCGATCTGCGACTTTTTTAGGTTCAATTCTAAACCTTCCTCATAAACTGCTGCATATCGGCGCGCAATCAGTAGCCGATAAAAAAGGAGGGTCAAAAATATGATCGTCGCGATCATGGATAGGATAAACCAAAGTTGGCTCCATGATTTTGATGCAACCGGTCCATATTTCTGGTAGGCATACAGGTATAGATACACACCGTAACAAAAGCTGCCAAATATTGCGCATAGTCCAGGTATAAAGAGAGTAAACAGGTCACTGAGCTCGAATTGACGACCTTGATATATTTTTATTAATGTCCAAGACTGGCTAATGGATTTCTTGCCCATAGTTATATTGTGTACATCAGTTTCAGGTAAGATGCAATGATTATGCCATTAATCATAGACCTAAAGTTAACCAAATCTCCGAGTCAGTTCGTGCTAGCTGCGTATTCACTGACTCGGAGGGTGGAAATTGGATGTTTATATTATCGATTGACCGGTTGGAAATGGATGATATCCTGGATCGATCCTTGTCTCTCAGAAGGCGGGACGATAACGGCTTCAACTTTCATACCGATACATACTTCCTCAGGTTGAATTTCACCAAGCCGGTGCACAATCCCGCCATTGCCGAATTGGATAAACGCGACAATTTCCGGATCGTCTCTGGGAGTTCCGTCATAATTCTCATAAAGCAAAGTGAAAGTGTGGATTTCACCCATTGTTCCCATATCAACCCACTGTTCCAAACTTCCCATACACCGCTCGCAGTAGATAGCTGCCGGCACATAGGTGTGGTCACATGCCGGACAGTAGGTTCCCAGAATACTGCCATTCTCTTTCAGGTGCCTAAAGAAGCGTTCGCCAGCTAATCCATAGCTATAGCGACTTGTTACTGGAAGGTTGCCACTCATGATAGCAGGAGTGTGATGATCCTTGTTTAGCAAAGTCATTGCTTCGCCTCCTCATGCGGTTTAAAATACAAAATATCGGTAACAGCACCCACTCGATCCTCCGCAGGTTTCCAAACAGCCTTGACTTTCATGCCAATGTGCACGTTCTCTGGGTCAACCTCACCCAGCATGTGCATAATCCCATGCAGTGGAGACGCGCCATCGATCTCGATTACAGCAGGTATTTCGGGTTCGCTGATACGTTTAACATCCCAAGTCACGTAACAGAGAGAAAATGTATTGACGGTTCCCGTATCCTTTAGTTCAACAAAGTGGTCCATTGGTCGGAAGCACCATTCACAGACGGTCCGAGGCGGAACCACTGTTCTCCGACAGGTGCTGCAAAAGGCTCCCCGCAGCAATCCTTCTTTCAACCCTTGTAAATATTGGGCAATCGCGATCCCAGTGTCCCATGCAAAGTTTCCATCTAGCTCATCATGGTGGAACAGGATATTTCCGTCGGTGAAATCTTTTTCACTTAAGGGAGTACCCGGATATTTATCTTCATTGCGAGTCATTTAGCACCTCCTTAGCGCCCCATAATTACGACTGTTCCGACCTGCATCAGGTCACCCCAGGCTTGGGCAAGTCCACGCTTTGGATTACCGGGTACTTGCCGGGCGCCGGCTTCACCGCGGAGTTGCCAGAACAATTCAGCAATCTTCATCAATCCAGCTGCAGCAATCGGATTCCCAACTCCCAGCAAACCTCCCGATGGGCAAACTGGCATATTGCCATCGCGTGCCGCAATCCCATCGATATACAACTGCGCAGCCTGCCCGCGGTCAGCAAGCTGCAAGCCTTCCAAGTGATGGAGGGCTTTGTAATCAAACGGGTCGTACGGTTCTACGATGTGGATCTCTTTTTTTGGCTCTTTTATGCCAGCCATTTCATAAGCGGATCGAGCTGCATATTCCACATAGCGGGGGTATGCCAAATCACGGTTTGTCCAATGGGCAGTATCAAGATTCCAGCCTACACCTTCGACCCAGACAGGTTTATCAGTAATCCGTTTCGCGATGTGTTCTGCTGCCATTACGATAGCTACTGCTCCATCACTTACCGGGCTGACATCATACCGTTGAACAGGCCATGCAAGAGTTTCTGAATTCAGAACATCTTCCACAGTGATATCTGCGTCGCCAAGTAACGCACAAGGATGGTCGGCAGCATTCCGTTTATGCTGCACAGAAACGCGTGCAATGTCCTCTTTCGCGATTCCGTAAGTGTGCATATATCGATTCATTTCAAGGGCAAAAATCCAAAGAAGGTTTGGCAACAGTGGACGCTCGGTTGTGTGATCGAAAATCGTTAAAAATGCAGCCTGGGCATGCGGATAGTAGCTGGACATTTTTTCTTCTGCAACGACCAGAACGACATCGAACAAGCCAGAAGCGATATGGTACCAACCTTGGATGGGTACAAATACACCTGTCCCACCTCCGACATACGAACGCATATATGGTTTCTGCCATCCACCAGCGCCATCACTCAAATACTCGCCGTTCATGTGAACACCGTCGAATGAATCGGGAGCGGTACCAAGACAGACCGCTTCAATATCTTCCATCGTCATATCACAAGATTGCAGTGCCATGCTAGCAGCTTGCCAAGACAGTTCTTTTCCCGTTTCCTGTGCGCGGCGGACGAATTTCGTCATGCCAGCACCAATTACCGCAACTTTTCTCATAGCCATGTCTGATTTCTCCTTGGTCAGTTGCTGAGCACTGCCACAGCGCCGCTTGTCGTAGGGACACCGCGCCATGATTGCACCAATCCGACTTCTGCACCCTCAATTTGTCTTGCCCCTGCCTCTCCTCTTAGCTGGAGAATAACTTCGAGGGCACGGGCTAATCCAGTTGCGTCGAGTAGATTACCGCAGCCAAGACTACCGCCAGAAGGATTGACTGGGAACATACCGTTGAGCGCGGTTGCTCCACTCTCTGTCCATCGTCCAGCTTCCCCTGGGGCGCATATCCCCATCGCTTCGAGTGCTTGCAGTTCCTTATAAGCATAAAAGTCATCTACTTCAGCGAAATCGATTACCTCAAGTGGATTGCCTATACCGGCTTGGCGGTATGCCATTTCGGCGGCAAATTTGGCATATGTCGCCCTTCCCCAGGTGCGATTCTCCAAAGAAGGCGAGTCATTCATCCATCCAACACCGCGAATCCATACCGGAATCTCGTGGAGTTTTTCAGCTACGCTGCCAGCTGCTAGGACCATAACAATGGCTCCATCACTATGCTGGGCAACCTCTCTCGTCCCAAGTGGAGTGGAGAGATCAGGTGCAGCGATGACATCTTCGATTACCAGATCAGCTCCAAAAGGTGCAGATGGGTTCTGCAGTGCGTTCCAGCGGTTCTTGACCACCACGGCTGCACACTGCTCTCGTGTTGTTCCACTATCGTGTAAATAGCGGTTCATTTCCATCCCGGCGATGAAATGGGTGTTTAATTTTAATGGTCGGTTTATCACCGGATCCTGGGCATAAGCAGTAATTTCAGGTAAGGTAAGAATATTAGAGGCTTTGCTGTGACCTTCGACAGCAACCATCTCAAATTGACCGGTGCGGATCATCATATAGGCTGTTGCCAATCCGTGAAGTCCATCCCCCGTGATCGTGTGAACAGATTTTAAGACGCCTCCGATCTGGTCCGGTACGTATTCATCGAAAATACTTGTGCCTTCATGAAAATCTTCTGCTACTGTAACAAAGCTATCAATATCCCGCCTAGGGTCAACACCGGCATCATTATATGCCTGCACAGCAGCAGCGTACATCAGCTCTTTATAGGATTGATTTGGCGTAGTTTGTTGAAACCCTTCCCAGCCCACACCAACTACTGCTACATCATCGTTCATTTGTGACTCCTTGCAATGACTTGGGGCTAAGTTGTGTTGATTGGTTCCGATTCTTTTGACTAATTTTGTACAAAGATTAGTGGCAGTCGTCTATGAAGTGATTTTTAAAAATCGACCTCCTTATCAGGAAATGAAAATATTAGATGGAAATTGTAAAATTATTGAGTTTTTTTATGTCCCAACAATGATTGGGGATGTGATCTTTGGTAATTTGTGGGTGCCAGAAGTTAATAAAAAACGCTGGCGATTTGTCAATGCCAGCGTAAAGTTAGAACCATATCAGTGATAAATATAATATGATAGGAGTCGTGTCGGTCTTTTTTCAACAATGGTTTCTCCTGCCCATATTATAGTCCCAATTCCCTCTAGTTCACTTGCGGCCTCGTTCCGCAATCTTTGCCAAGAAAATACTGAAAAAGAAGAGCAAGATTAATGGACCCATAACCAGGGCCATATTGACCGGATCGATCGTAGGGGTGATTAATGCCGCCGCGATGGCAATAATGACGATTGCCAAACGCCATTGCTTTGCCAATGTCGATGCATTGATCAGACCTATCCGCGCGATAATATAAATTATGAGCGGGAATTGAAAGGCTAAGCCCATCCAAAACATGATTGCAGTAACAAATCTGATATATGAAGATGGGCGTAGCTCGGTCCTCATGCCCATGAAGTTAATTAAGAAAGGTAAACCGTTTGGCAATATTATAAAATAGGCGAACGCCATGCCACCGATGAAGAACAAGATGGCAAAAGGAAGTGCTGCGAGGCTGAAATGACGTGAAGATGTATGCAGCCCTGGCGCAATGAATAACCAAATTTCTAATACGATGTAAGGAAGAGCGATGGAAAACCCAGTCAACAAAGCTACCCGCATGAAAACACTAATGGGTTCGGTTGGATCGATCGCAATGAGGGCGTCAATGCCTCCGACCGGTTGTGCTAAGATGTCAATAATTTGACGAGCAAACACAAACGCGAACGCTACAGCTAATATTAACGCTAAGACGGACCTGGTTAGGTGTTTCCGTAATGCATTCAGATGGTCGAGTATGGCACTCGGATTTTCAACGGTTTTAGCGAATGTCTCAGGTAGGGGCTCATCTTCTGGCTCCTCCGTCAGCAAAGAGCGGATATCTCCCCCAATATTCTTGAACCAACCAGCTATGGTGCGGAATATCCAAGCGATAAAACGAAAAGGGGCGGTAATGATTTTCCAGAGTGATCTTAGTATTTTACCCATGGATTATGGCTTTAAAGTTTTGCGGTTCGTATCCTATTCCTCGTCTTGACCCTGCTGACTGATTAATGCATCTTGATCGGGAGTTGCAGATTCGTCAGCATCTTGTTCAATCATTTCTGGTACTTGTCCAACCTCTTGATCAGTCGTGTCGTTTTTCTGAGTTTGTTGTTGTTGATCATTTGGAGTAGATTCTCCAGATTCCGATGGCTGGTTCTGCACCTGGGTAGAGGCAGTGTCGGGTGGAGCAATAGTCTCAGGTGGGGTTGTCCAGTCTGACAAATCACTGACGCTGTCGTTCAAATCTTGCTGGATATCCTGTAATCCTAGGTCTTTTTGTAGACTATTCATACTTGGGATACCATTTTTGAATTCATCTACACCCGCTTCGCGTATTAAGCGGTTTGGTAAGCCCCTGATCTCATTGGATGCTTGGCGGACTACCTGCCAGGTCTCACTCATCATTATCGTGCGCAAGAAACGACCGATTGAACGACCGGCCTTTGCCATATCCTTCGGGCCGAGCACAATTAAAGCAATAATGACAACAAAAAGTAGTTCGAGAGGGCCGATACCTAATATGTCCATAAATCTCTAAATTTCAGTGATCTGAGTTTAATATGCTTATTAAATTTTCTAATGCTTGCTGGATTTCATTTTGATTGCTGGCAAGGCTGCCAAGTACCCCATTCACAAAACGAGGTGTGCTGTCTGATCCATAGATTTTTGCTAATTCGACTGCTTCATTGATAGCAACTTTCATTGGGGTTTCTTTATCCACACTAAACTCCCAAAGGGCAATCCGGAGGATATTACGGTCGATGATTGCTACTTGATCCAAAGGCCATTCTGGGGCATGTAATGCGATGATTTGGTCAAGTTGAGTTGTGATGGGATAGATACCAAAAACTATCTTGTGAACAAAGTCCGCAAGGGATTTATCAAGGTCTTCGGCCTCAATCCGAGTATCATAAACCAGACCCGGAGAGTGGTCGGTGATATCAATTTCGTAAAGTACTTGCAGAGCCACGCTGCGAGCTCTGGTACGAGGTTTCATATGCGGCTATGCCGAGACTACCTCAGGATAATCTATATCATCAACATGGATATTAATATAACCAACATCCATTCCAACCATTTCAGAGATAGCACGGGCGACATCCCCTTGGATGCAGCGGCTGGTATCCCGGATATTGACATCACTCTCTAAAATTACGTGGATATCGGCTGATACGTTATTGTCATTGATATTGATTTGAACACCTTCGCCATAACCGCGTTTGATAAGCCTGTTTACCCCGGCAGGTACAGTACTCAACCGGCTAACACCTTCTACCCGTAAAGTAGTAAGTCGGGCGATAGTTAATAACACTTCTGGTGCAATAGTTGTTGTTCCCGCGTCCATTTTTTCTCCCATTCTTTTACATCATCATCATACCACCGTCTACACTCAAGACCTGACCGGTGATATATCCTGCCTCTTCTGAAGCAAAGAATGCTACTGCAAAGGCGATCTCTTCAGGTGTCCCCCAGCGGTTCAGGGGAATCAACTTCATCATTGCTTCTTTTAGTTCATCTGGTAAATCTACTGTAAGTGCGGTAGGAATAAAACCGGGTGCCACAGCATTTACTGTAATATTGCGGGATGCTACCTCACGTGCTAAAGCCTTCGTTAATCCAATCAAGCCTGCCTTGGAGGCAGAATAATTTGTTTGCCCAGCTTGTCCAGCCAATCCTGATACAGATGATATATTTACTATTCGACCATAACGTTTCTTCATCATCGGTCTGATCAGGGCTTTTGAACAGTTCCACGCACCTTTGAGATTCACATCGAGCACACTATCCCAATCTGATTCATCCATTCTCATGATCAAATTATCTCTGGTAATGCCAGCGTTATTCACCAATATGTCTATTCGCTCGAATGCTTCAAGTGCTTGTTTGATCATCGTATTTGAGCTGTTGAAATCTGAGACATCGACTTGCAGAGCGAGTGTCTCTACCCCGAAATTGGAACCAATTTCCTCGGCTGTAGCCGTGGCTTGATCGATGTTAAGATCGGTTATAACCACATTTGCACCTTGATTCGCGAGGGTTTCAGCGATAGCTTTGCCGATACCGCGAGCACTGCCGGTTACTAATGCCACCCTGTTCTTAAGTGTCATCATCTTGCCTCCTTGGCGGGGTTATTCCACAATGGATCATTATACCGCGAATGGAAGCTGCAGATTGGGATGCAAGTTAGGTGAAGTGAGCAATGTCTTCGGGTTCCCCAAACCGAAATCCATTGACTGATCGGTCTATTCTCTTCAAGAGCCCGACTAATACTGACCCTGTACCAATTTCAATAAAATTTATGATTCCTTGATCAATCATATAGCGGATGGAGTCCGTCCAACGAACTCTGGAAGTTAGCTGAGCTTCCAGATCATCCCGGATTTCTTGTTCATTGAGTAAAGGAAGTGCGTAGACATTCCCTATGATCGGAATTGTCGGTCTTGCGAGAGGGGCTGACGCAACAGCCGCAGCGTAACGATCTTGTGCACTTGCCATCAACGGCGAGTGTGCCGCAATGCTGACAGCAAGTCGCTTCGTTAACCGAGCGCCTGCTGTTCGACACAATTCCATGGCACGATCTAAGGCCGGTACCGAGCCCGAAATTACCACTTGTCCAGGGCAGTTGTCGTTGGCTACTTGAACGATTTCTACTTCTTCACTGGCTTGTGCGCATATTTCATCAAGTGTTGGGAGATCCAGACCAATGATTGCAGCCATACCTCCCGGTGCAATTTCATCAGCAGATTTCATCGATTCCCCGCGTGTGCGCACTAGGCGCAGAGCACTCTCGAAGTCGAGAGCTTTTGAAGCAACTAATGCCGAGAGCTCACCCATTGAATGGCCGGCAACGTATTTCGGAGAAAATTCCGGGAAAACCTCACCAAAGACTCGCAGAGCCGCAACAGAGTGAACCAATAAAGCAGGTTGGGTATTTTGGGTATCATTTAGTTTTTCCGCTGGACCTAACCACGCAGTCTCCTTCAGTGGGAAACCTAATATCTGGTCTGCATCAACGAATGTATCATGAGCGACGTTATATGCTGCGCTTAAGTCTGATCCCATACCTAATGCTTGGGAGCCTTGACCCGGAAATAGAAAAGCGGTTTGTTGAGGATTGAGTTTCATAAGTCGTGTTGATCCCCTTTAGCTTAAACAAAGACGAGCCGTGTCACCACGGCTCGTTTGCGGATCTTAATGTTTATTCACTGATTTCAATTACTTCTCGACCTTTGTAATGACCACAACTTTGGCAAACCGTATGAGGTAAACGCATTTCTCCACAGTTGCTGCACTGGATAAGATTAATTGATTTTAGAGCGTGGTGTGCTCGCCGCCGATCGCGACGGCCTTTTGATACTTTTCTTTTTGGTAGGGGTGGCATTAGCTTTTCCTTCTCTTGCATTTGGGGTCAAGTAAATATTCCCTGACCGCAAGCTCGTATAACTCATAATAATACCTGCCCAGTTGGGCAGGCGAAGAAATTATACGAGACTGTTCGATGTATGTCAAGTGGTATTGCATATTAGAACAATACTGAGGCAAGTTCTTTCCTGTATTGCCGGGTGAGCTCATTCTCCTCACCGAGTAGTTCAAACATCGCAATGATCACAAGTCGAGCTTCATCGTTATTATACTTTTTATCTTCACGGAGTATATCCAATAGACCATCAAGAGCAGCAGGATAATTCCCACGGATGATGAGGTTCAAAGAGCGTGAATAAGCAGCATCCAATGGATTTGCATCCCACACCTCGAAATCTTGATTTCGTTCTAATGCAACCGCGAGCGGCATGAGCAATTGGGCATGCGAAAATTCTTGACTTGCCGGGAAAGATTGTAGAATGTCTAATGCCTCAGAAAGTTCACCGAGTAT
>JBFENN010000030.1:0-25702 GCA_041551115.1 Anaerolineales bacterium | reverse complement strand
TAATCCTCCAATCCAAATCACTGTGGCCAGCATATGTAACCAATATGTCAGGCTCAATGCCCAATACGGAGTGTTCATGTGCCTGGTGTTGGTGAGAGTTGTTGGCCAGGAGGTTCTGTTGCTGTGGGTTCTGGAACAGGTGTGGTGGTCGGATCTGGAGGTGGGGCGGTAGTAGCCGTAGGTGCAACAACGGGGGGCACAGTTGGTGTGGGATTTTCTACGGGAGGTGAAGTTGGTGTGGGATTCTCAGCAGGAAGTGAAGTTGGTGTTGGTTCGCTTTCCTGGGGAGGTTGTTCGTTGCTTTCACCCTCATCTGGACATTTTGTAAGAATAAAAACGTATTTCTCTTGCACGAGCGCGTCTGTTCCCATGGAAAGCGATGTCTCATACTGAATTCTTGCCTTGCACCACTCTTTGTTGTCCGCCAGGAAATCACCATACCCAATTAAAGCGATCCGGTAGCGCTCGGTTGCAGTCCAACCTGAACCGTCTCGCAGATTTGGAAGTGCAGGTGCCACCTGGGCAAAGTAGTAAACAGCCTGACCCCAATCAATCTCCCAAAAGCTCGCGCCAGTAATATAGAGTCGTGACCAGGTCAAATAACCTTTGGCATCCGCGTCTAAAGGTCCTATCTGTTCTGATTGGGTGAGATCATAGATACCGCCTTCAAGATCGCCGTCTTTTAGGATCTTGTCCTTGCCGCGATTGCGGTATGCAACGTAAAGCATGTCATCGACCCAAACAGGCTGGTAATTTGGGTCTGCTTTTCGCAGGGAAAGCAAAGTGTTGATTGCGTTCGTCCAGTCCTGGTTCGCCAAGTCTATTTGGGCTTGACCAAAGAGTTCTTCCACACCGCGCATATCCGGTGTTGCAGTGATGGTTGGTGTTGGTTTTTGAGTTGGTGTAGCAGTTGTGTTAATTTCCAGTAAAACAAGGGCAAGTTGCTCGGTTACTCCAGGGTAATTTGGGTTGATCTGGATGACATATTCAAAGCGTTGTCTCGCCAGATCATAACGCTTGGCTTCTATGTCAAGCATCCCGAGGGCATATTGTTCATCAGCGATAGCGGAAACCTGGGTCGCTTCCGCGCTTTTACGGTCGGAAATCCCACTTTGGTAACCGGCAAAAGCACTACCCGCGCCGATCAGCAGCAAACCGATTACTCCGATGACGACCAACCACTTAATGGGAAAGGTTTTTTTTGCTGGAGAGACCGGGATTGCTACTGGAGGTGGTTCACCGGGAGGTGGGCCGGTGTTGACCAGTGCTTCCGTGTGACCGGGAAGTTCGCCTGGATGTATGTTGTCGCTGGGATGGATCGTGGCGTCAAAACCTGAGTCAGGCTCATCCTCCAGGTTGGTTGCTAGAGGTACTGTTTGTCCAAAATCAGGACGCTCTATGGTTTCAGATGTGTCCACTGGTCGCGTTAAACCGAGATCGGTCTCATCATTTGAGCTACTGTCATCGATCTGAGTGGGTTGTGTTTGCGATAAATCGTCATTTTGCATGCGCCCAATTATACCGCAAGGGTATATTCTCTGTTAGCATACCGGTACTGCCGGGCAGCCAACGTAAGTGTATAATTTGGTATGACAGATTTCCGTTTTTACCATCCGATAGAGGTCCGCTATGGCGACCTTGACCCACAAGGACACCTCAACAATGCGAAATTCCTCACATACATGGAGCAAGCCCGGGTTAATTTTGTTCGCCATCTAGGTTTGTGGAGCGGTGGCTCATTTTTTGATTTTGGGTTTATCCTAGCTGAAGTCCAGGTGACATTTCTCAGCCCCATTCATTTTAGGCACCAGGTCCAGGTTGGCTTGCGCGTCACCAGGCTCGGCCAAAAAAGTTTAGATATGGAGTATCAAGTCAAAGAAATCAAGACAGGGGAGTTATTTGCGACCGGAAGGAGCGTGCTGGTATCTTATGATTATCATCAGGGAAAGACCATCCCAATACCAGCAGAGTGGCGCAAGGCTATGGAGGAATTCGATAGCCTTATTGGAGAATAGCCAAACGGTTATCATTTCATAGAGGGTATGGAGTAAACATGTCTCTGCCTGAAATTAACACAGAGTATCTTAATAAGACACTAATCTCCTTGCTCAATATACCCAGCCCGACCGGTTATACGGATGATGTGGTCGATTTCCTGGAGCGGGATATATCAGGGTTGGAACATCCCGGTATATCCACTCATCGGACGAAAAAAGGGACATTGGTTGCCACTTGGGCAGGAGAGCATAATAATAACGCGCAAGCACTCACCGCACACATTGACACGCTTGGAGGAATGGTCAAAGAAGTTAAGCCGAATGGACGTCTGAAACTTACCAATATCGGTTCATTTGCATGGAACACCATCGAGGGTGAGGGATGTACGATTCTCTCTTCCTCAGGGAACACCCTTCGTGGCAGCATTTTACTGAATAAGGCTTCCTACCATGTATTTGGCACCAAAGTTGGAGAAACCAAGCGCGATGCCGGCAATATGGAAGTCCGGATCGATGCCCGGACAACAACGGCTGAAGAGACCCGTTCATTGGGGATTGAAGTTGGTGATTTTGTGAGTATTGATCCTCGAGTTGAGCGAATAGATGGATTTATCCGTTCTCGACACCTAGATGATAAAGCGGGCGTTGCCTGCATGTTGGCGGCTCTCCGGGCAATGAGCGCGGCTCAGGTAAGACCTGCCCAAAGGACAACATTTCACTTTAGCAACTATGAAGAAGTTGGGCACGGCGCAGCAGCGGGCTTACCGATTGACTTGGCTGAGTTGGTTGCCGTCGATATGGCTGCTATTGGGAAGGGTCAAAACTCCGATGAATTTCATGCCACGATCTGCGTTAAGGATTCAGGTGGTCCCTACCATCATGGGCTGAGTAATCGCCTGCGGAGCCTGGCTGATAAGCATGAAATTTCCTACAAGGTTGATATATACCCATATTATGGATCTGATAGCGAAGCATATTGGCGGGCAGGGGGCGATGTCGCAGCAGCCCTGATTGGACCTGGTGTGGATGCATCGCATAATTATGAGCGCACGCATGTCGATTCCTTGATTGCTACAACGAATTGGATCATGGCGTATTTATTGGATTCATGAGTCGAACTAGGCAACAGCTGGAGGTACTTCTTTGGATCTAGATGCAGTATTGCCGTTAGTACAACTTGATAGAGTCGAGCCAATTGCTAGGGAAGCAGAAGATGTCGGTTTCAAGGCTTTATGGTCAGCAGAAACGATCCATGATCCCTTCTTGCCGGGAGCGATTATCGCTGTTAAAACCCAAAAACTACAATTTGGGACATCCATTGCAGTTTCTTTTGCGCGTAGCCCTACAACCTTGGCATACACAGCCTGGGATTTATCACAGGCATCAAATGGACGGTTTATGCTTGGATTGGGGACTCAAGTAAAGGCACATATAGTTAGGCGTTTTGGGATGCCCTGGCCCGATTCAGTCGTTGGTAAATTGCGTGAGCAAATTGTGGCTATACGTGCATTATGGCAGAGCTGGCAGACTGGTGAGCGTCTCAATTACAGGGGCGAATACTATAAGCTGACTCTGATGGCACCTTTCTTCAACCCTGGCCCCATTCCGTATCCTGATATCCCGATATACATTGCGGGCGTAAATACTGGATTGGCGCGCTTGGCTGGTGAAGTTGCAAATGGCTTCTTGGTGCATCCTTTCCACTCCAGAGAGTATCTTCAGCAGGTGCTTAAGCCAGCGATTGCAGCTGGGGCAGATATTGAAAAGCGCGATGATTCCGAAATAAAGCTTTCAGCAACTATATTTGTCATTACAGAACCTGAAGATGAGATCTTTGTTCGATCTCAGCTATCTTTCTACGCATCAACGCCCTCCTATCGTTCTGTGATGGCACATCATGGCTGGGAAGATACTGCCGAGAGGTTGTCGAAGTTCGCGGCGCGGGGGAAATGGGACGAGATGCCCAGTTTGATAACAGACGAAATGCTGGCGACCTTTGCAGTGAAATCTGACTGTGATCATTTACCACAGTTGTTGGCAACTCGCTATAAGGGATTGGTGGATCGGATTTCTTTATACCGGCCTTATGTACCGGGAGAAAGGGACAAGTTTTGGCAGGTGTTGGTAGGTGGTTTTTAATAGTTATAATGGCTAGATCTATCTATGGATAATTTCGACTCCTCCGCGGCTGAACGCGAGCGCATGATAGTTGACCAGTTAATTGGGCGCGATATCCGCGACCAGCGTGTTTTGGAGGCAATGCGTACGGTTCCCCGGCATGCATTTGTTCCGGACGATTATCGCCATCTTGCATATTCCGATGGACCACTCCCCATTGGGGAGGGACAGACCATCTCTCAGCCTTATATTGTTGCACTCATGACCCAACTGCTCTCCCTCAAAGAGTCAGAAAGAGTGCTGGAAATTGGTACCGGTTCGGGTTACCAGGCTGCTATCTTGGCCTATCTAGTAGCTGAAGTACACACCATTGAAAGACATGCAAAATTGGCAGAAAATGCCCGCAGTCTGCTCAAGGATCTGAGTTACATGAATGTTCATATCCACATCGGAGATGGTTCTCAAGGTTGGTCCGCTGCTGCGTCTTATGATGCAGTAATCGTTACAGCAGCCGCACCAAAAGTGCCGCCATCACTGCTGGAGCAATTAGCGGAAGGTGGACGCTTGGTTATTCCAGTTGGAGGCAGGTTCAATCAAGTGCTGCAGCTCTGGCGCCGTACGGATGATGCTTTAACCCATGATGAGTTGACACCGGTTGCTTTCGTACCGTTGATGGGCAAATACGGCTGGGATAAAAAGCGCTGGGGAGATATTTGACAATTAAGCAATGATTGATTAATCGGAACAGGGCAGGTATATCACCTGCCCTGTTCTAGTTGTAGAGCTGCTCACGATTCAGTGATCATGATCTGGATTGTGAGAGACGCCGATTATGCTCGGGTTTTTTCTGGCTGGCTGATCGTTACAAATACCATGGGGCGTCGTTTTGTCTTGCTGTAGAAGAATGATTTCAGAGTTTGCTGAAGGTCAGATTGCAGCTTCCCATTGCTGGCGCAGTCAACAGCATCAGATACGATCGTGCGAGTCTCGGTCAATAGTTCTTCGGCCTCACGAGAATAGACAAAGCCACGCGTGATGATTTCCGGTTCATCTATCAGCTGACATGTGCTCCCGTCCATTGTTAAGTTTACAAGGACAAACCCATCCCGAGCAAGTATTTCACGTTCTCGAACCACGCTGGGGCCGATTTCACCAACACCTGCACCATCCACGAATACATAACCTCCCGGAAGTCGTTTCCCGATCTTCATCTCCTCATCGACAAATTCAATGATATTGCCATTTTCCACCACGGCAATCCGTTCATTCGGGATGCCAATCTCGCGAGCCAAAGTGGCATGTTGTTTGAGGTGTCTTAACTCCCCGTGAATCGGGATGAAGTAGTTAGGTTTAACTAGGTGCAGCAGTAGTTTCATCTCTTCCTGGCTGGCATGCCCTGAGACATGGACAGGTGCGATTGCCTCGTAGATCACATGAGCGCCGCGCCGGAATAAGCGATTGATCGTGCGACTGATACTCTCCTCGTTTCCCGGGATGGGATGCGATGAAAGCACGATGGTGTCGCCGGGGATGACGTCAAAAAGCCGGTTAGTACCCGTTGACAGCCGGCCCAAGATTGAAGTAGGTTCTCCTTGCGTACCGGTCGTCATCAAGGTTACTTGTTTCGCAGGCATATTCAAAGCTTGGTCAATGGAGACGATCAGATCGTCGGGGATGTTCAGATACCCCAAATTGCGGGCCATTTTTGCATTTTCCACCATGCTCATACCAGCAAAGGCTAATTTTCGTTGATGACGTTGGGCTGCGTTTGCTACCTGCTGCATGCGTGAAATCAGTGATGCAAAACTGGAGATGATGATGCGACCTTCTGCAGTTCGAAATACCTCATCAAAAGCAGGATCAATCACTCTTTCGGATGGTGTCCAACCTGGTTTATCGGCATTGGTCGAATCTGCTAGAAGGGCTAATACACCTCGCCCAGCAAATTCTGCCAATTTAGCATAATCTGTCGGCCAGTTGTCCACAGGTGTATGGTCAAACTTGTAGTCACCTGTATGCACAACCAAACCCGCTGGGGTTGTAATCCCTAATCCGACTCCATCAGGTATTGAATGGCAGACGTGAAAGAACTCCACCTGGAACGGTCCTATCTGGACCTGCTCGCCTGCATTCACAGTTACAAGCTGGGTTTTGTCCAATAAACCGCCGCGTGCCAATTTGATCTCGAGCAAACCGCGCGTTAGCGGGGTTGCATAAATCGGAGCATTGATTTGCTCAATAACATGTTTGATAGCACCGGTATGATCTTCATGCCCATGGGTGACGATGATGCCGCGTACTTTATGTCGATTTTCAATTAAATAACTGAATTCAGGAACGATATAATCGATTCCTAACATATCATTTTCTGGGAACATCAGCCCAGTATCTACCACGAGTATGTTTTCGCCGTACTCGTAGACCATCATGTTCTTGCCAACTTCCCCTAAGCCGCCCAGGGGAATTATTCGAAACTTCTTGTTACTCATTATTATCCTTTTTTATTGTTGTTGATATCAATATAATGCACCTTGTTGTTCGCATTATGTGATTTTAATTTATTTACAATCATCCCAAGGC
Source organism: Anaerolineales bacterium (assembly GCA_041551115.1). GTDB lineage: Bacteria > Chloroflexota > Anaerolineae > Anaerolineales > UBA4823 > DAOVXM01. The sequence continues at coordinate 19,007 of JBFENN010000030.1, read as the reverse complement.
GACGATTGTCATGTGAAAAATCACTTACAACTTTGCCTGGGAAGGTTTGTATTGTAGATTTTAAATCGCCTGTTTAATAAAAAAACTGGCGGAGGACAAACCTATCGTTTGTCGCTAACCGGCCAGGGCTTACTGTTACTCGTTGAAGCTGCCACGGATAATAGGGGAGGTTCGCTTCCCTATGGAGAGTGTTTGTTTCAATGTAACTAAGTGAGGCCCGGAAAACCGACCGGGCTAGATCTCCCTATCAGGTAATGATAGATTGATTTTCTAACAGTGTGGATTTTAGCACAGATAGTGGTATTTGTCAAAGAATGTTAATAACTATGAAATAATTCAAATAAATAGTTCTTTTTGATTTCGATGGAATAAAAAAACGAGGTTTGGTTTACCAAACCTCGTTTGCGTTCTGTTTGCTGCCAGCTCGATCTTAGTATTCTGGCATTGGGGGTGCCGGAGGAGGCGTATCCTCTGGTACGTCGGTGATGAGCGCTTCTGTTGTTAGGATCATGGCTGCAATCGAGGCGGCATTTGCGAGTGCCCCACGAGTAACCTTCGCAGGGTCAATCACACCGTCTTTGACCATGTCTAAGTACTCTTCGCTGAGCACGTTGAAGCCAATATTGAGATTTTTCTTTTCAGCCTGAGCGCGGCGAACATTCTCCAAGATCACGGAGCCGTCTTTCCCGGCATTCTGCGCGATCTTGCGCATGGGGACCTCTAACGCTTTGCGAACGATATTGACACCGATTTGGGCGTCGTCTGAGTCAACCTGCAAGTCTTTCACGGCTTCCATGGCGTTGATCAGTGCTACACCACCACCGGGAACAATGCCCTCTTCAACAGCGGCGCGGGTTGCAGACAGAGCATCTTCAACACGATGTTTCTTTTCTTTGAGTTCAGTCTCCGTCGCGGCTCCGACACGAATAATCGCAACGCCGCCAGAGAGTTTGGCTAACCGTTCCTGCAGTTTTTCCTGGTCGTAGTCGCTGGTGCTTTTATCGATTTCGATCCGGATCTGCTCAATGCGGCCCTTAATCTGGCTGGTTTCTCCCTTACCACCGACGACCGTGGTGTCGTCTTTTGTGGAAACGATTTTCTCTGCACGGCCAAGGTCTTCGATAGCCGCACTTTCCAGTTTGCGGCCGGTTTCTTCAGAAATTACATTGGCGCCAGTCAGTGTAGCGATGTCTTGCAGCATGGCTTTGCGGCGGTCGCCAAATCCTGGGGCTTTGACTGCCAACACATTGAGCATGCCGCGCAGCTTGTTCAATACTAGTGTAGCAAGAGCTTCACCATCGATATCTTCGGCGATGATAACCAGCTCACGCTTACCAATCTGGACGAGTTTTTCAAGCAGGGGCACTATATCCTGTGCTGCGGAAATTTTCTTATCGTGAACCAGGATGTAAGCGTCTTCAATTGCAGCTTCCATCTGTTCGGGGTCGGTGATGAAATAAGGCGAAATATAACCGCGGTCGAACTGCATACCTTCAACATACTCGGTCTCAAACTCAAGGCCTTTCGACTCTTCAACAGTGATCACGCCGTCTTTACCGACTTTGTCCATAACCTCGGCGATGAGTTCACCAATCGTGCGATCCTGAGCAGATATGGAGGCAACATTCGCGATTTCTTCTTTTGTGGTGATTTCAATCGCCTGGTCCTTGATCTTCTCGGCAACCGCTAAGGTCGCGGCTTCAATGCCACGCTTGAGCAGCATGGGATTTGCCCCAGCGGCCAAATTCTTCATGCCCTCGGTTACGATCGAGTGCGCTAAAACAGTTGACGTTGTAGTACCATCACCTGCGATATCGTTGGTCTTTGTGGCGGCTTCCTTGAGCAACTGGGCGCCCATATTCTCAAAGGGGTCTTCCAGTTCGATTTCCTTTGCAACGGTCACACCATCGTGAGTGATGGTTGGGGAGCCGAATTTGCGGTCAATTGCTACATTGCGACCTTTGGGGCCCAAGGTTGTCACGACGGCGCGTGATAGAAGATCCATACCTTTCTGAAGGCTGCGACGCGCTTCCTCGGAAAATACTAATTGTTTTGCTGCCATTTTTTGATTCTCCTTCGTTTATTAATCTAAAGCGGAATTACTTGGATTCAACAATTGCTAGTAGGTCGCTCTCTTTTAAGATAAGCAGTTTTTGACCTTCGACTTTGATCTCCGTACCAGCGTATTTCGCGAACAAGACTTTATCTCCTGGAGCGACGTCCATCGGGATGCGCTTCCCATCCTCATCGCGTTCACCTGGACCAACAGAGATAACATTTCCCTTTTGCGGCTTCTCTTTTGCAGTTTCTGGAAGCACAATTCCACCAGCAGTGATTTCTTCTTGTTCTTCGGGTTCCACCACTACACGGTTTCCTAAGGGTTTTAGGGACATAGACATATTAAACCTCCTAACAGTTTTGGATTTGATTCCCTGCGGACATGATTTCAAGTTAGCACTCATTTGCATCGAGTGCTAACTTGTGACGAAATGATACCTATTTTTGTCTAAGAAGTCAAGGGGGTTTATAAAAATTCTTATAAACTTCTGATATTTTTCCGGTATTGCTTAAAGTAAGGTGCTTGTAGCCGCATGAATGTATACATGCGAGTCAACTCAAGTATCGCGGCATCAACCAGATATGGATGAGCCAGTATTATCTGGTGAAAGAGTAGGGACAGATTCTGAAGTGGTCGCTGGACCTTCGGAGGAGGGACTCCCCAGTTGCCTACAGATCCCTTCACTGTCTTCTACGATACTCATCAGGATCGGGTCATCCGGGTATGCTGCGCGGACCTGGTTCAACACAGGCTGCGCTTCGCTGCAGTAATTTTGGTTGGGACGGCTAAGAAACGCTAGTACGGTCCCGTACTCAACATAATAGTAAGCGACGGTCAAGTTGGTCAAATCCAGACCGTCAACTGGAGCGCCGCCGATTTCATTCTCTTCTGCTGAACAGCCCAAGACCGCACATTTTAAAACGGGCATCGCACCTTCATAATTCCGGGACCGGATGTAGATGATGCCTAATTGGCCATACGTATTTGCGTTGGTTGGATCGTAAGCTAGTGCACTTTCCGCATTCCGCGCGGCAATGAAGAATTCGCCTTGCTGTGCATACGTCTTGGCAATCTCGATATTGGGAATTGGGTTGTTGACCCCAAGCTGCCTGTTGATTGCGGCAGCGTTTGCAAAATACTCTAACGCTTGGTCATACAGCTTCAAGCTGAGGTAATTACGGCCAATATAGACATATAGGAAGGTTAGATTTGGGTTGATTTCTATTGCGCTCAGATATTGTTTTATTGCGCTGTTATACTGACCAAGAGATTCGAGTACGGTACCATAGACGCGGTGGGCATCCATCGAGTCGGGCGAGATGGATACCGCTTTAGCAGCGTTTTGCTCAGCTTGTGACCACTTCTGTTGGTCCAGAAGGACTTCAGCGTAGTAAGCCAAGGCCAAGCCGTTCTCAGGATCCAAACCATATGCCCGTACAGCCTCGCTCTCAGCTTCCAGCAGCAGTTTCTGGCGCTCCTCCTCAGATACCAAGGGGCTTGAGGCATACCAGTCAAGCACAAAGGCGTATATCGCCCGGATAGTGCTGTCTTCAGGGCTTAGCTCCAATGCTTCTTCAATCGAGTTGCGCGCTTCCTGCAGCCGGACGAGACGTTCGGCGTCATTGCTTAGCATGGTAATTGAGTAAGCCTCAATGCGGGCTTTCTCTGCCCATGCTTGTGCGTTCCCAGGGTCAACCTGCAGGGCGCGCTCGTACGTGTCGATAGCATCATAACGCGCTGGTGTGGGCTCTGGTGGGTCGGGATCATATAATTTGCCGGCTTGGAAATAAGCTTGTGCTTCTTGGATATAGGAGCCGGCAATCCGCGTGGGTGTGGGAGTCGGTTCCAAGATGGGTTTTATTTCTCCGCCCTCAATTTGCATTAAAATCCAGATGCCCGCCATGATAAGGGCAATCCACAGCATCAAGCGGAATGGATTGTTGCCAGCTTTTTGGGGGCGAAAGGAGGGGCGCTTACCTTTGAGATCGCGGTCCATTGTCAGGAAGTTCTAATGAGCACAAGTATTTTACCAAGATGGGTTCAGCATGGTACCTATCGATTGAAAGGTCTGGTGAGCTGATTAGGGAGTCGGAGTTGATTCAGTTTCTTCGGTGGGTTCAAGGGTTTCGACTGGTTCATCCAAGCTATCCTGGCAAAGTGCAATGCCCGCCTGGGCATTTTCTACAGCCAGTTCGTAGTCTGGAACGCCACTTAATAATGCTTGGAAGACCGGTACAGCTTCCGCACAGCGGTTACTTTTCGCTAATGCAAACCCGTAGAACCAATAATACTGGGGGATAGTTGTGTAATCTAGTGGTACGCCCTCAACAGTGACACCATCCTCAGTTGTCCCGCCGTGAACAACCAACCCCAGCGCAGTGATAGCTTTTGCGAGCTCTTGATTTCGGTAATACATAACGCCTAGATTGCCCCACAATCTCGGGTTGCTAGGCTCAACTTTAACTGTTTGCTCAGCATATTGAACTGCCTTTCCGAACTGGCCTTCATTGGCATAGGCCAGTGAAATTTCTGTCGGAGCAACAGGGGAATCTGGGTTGAGGGCGAAGGCGGTAAGTAGCTCTTCTACTGCCAGGTCATTCTCACCGTTGAGACGATAAGCGTAACCGAGGCTCAGGTGCAGGTCTGCAATTTTATCGTTTATCGCTATGGCTGTTTTAAACTCCTGGATCGCTTCTTCGGTGTTTTGGGTGCTTAGCAACACGAGTCCCCTTGCGCGGCGCGTTTCTAGCAAGTTGGGATCAAGGCTCATTGCCGCTTTAGATTCTTCGATCGCTTTATCGATATCACCAAAATCGCCTTTGTTTACGAGTATCTCTGCATAATACGCATGGGCAAGCGCATTATATGGGTCGAGTTCTACTGCTTTTTTGATGGCAGCTTCGGCAGCCAGATGGTCATCTAACTGGCTGTGAGTCCATGCTTGAACAGCATGAGCCAACGGGTTATTGGGGTTTTTAAGCAGTGCATTCTGCGTGTTGACAATTGCTTCCTCATAATCGCCGGAAAACGCCTGTGCGCGTGCTAATGCAACGTAAATTGCTGGATTATTTGGATCGGCTACAATGGCCTGCTTATAGGAGACGATTGCCTGAGCTAGTTTCCCTTGGGCGTAGCTTTGCTCAGCTTCATTGAGGAACGACTCAGGACTGCGGGTTGGAGTAGCTGTCGGGATAAACAACGGTGAAGTAGCGGGAACAACGACCTGGTTCAGGTATAAGAATATACCGATCAACCCCAGCAGGAGCAGAATCCGCCAGGGACTCGAACGTTTCTTGGGTCGTTTGGTCATGTTCCAACGATTTCCTTTTAGATACATACGATCATATTACCATTTTCACAAATGGGGCGCAATACGTTCTGGGATTAGCGTTTGGTGAGCGAGTGCATGGTTATTAAGGTTAGCAATGACCCAACTACTTGCCAACACATATGCTCGCGGCTAAAATCGTTATATGCAATTTGATGTGTTTTCTTTGTTCCCTGAGGTAGTTAAACCGTACCTGGAAGCAAGCATTTTGAAACGGGCTTGCCAACAAAAACTGCTTGAAGTTTGTTTCCATAATATCAGGGAATGGACCACCGATAAACACCATATCACCGATGATGAGCCCTATGGTGGCGGAGGGGGGATGGTAATGAAACCTGAACCAATCTTCGCTGCCATTGAGAGTGTCCTTGGTAACCCCCCTGATTGTCCAGTAATCCTGTTGACTCCACAAGGCCGGTTGTTTACCCAACATGTAGCCCAAGAAATAGCCCAGCACTCCCGCATCGCTTTACTGGCAGGACGCTATGAAGGGGTGGATGAACGTATTCGTGAGCATCTGGTAACGGATGAGATATCGATTGGCGATTATGTGCTGACAGGTGGGGAAATCCCAGCTATGGTAGTGATTGATACGGTCACGCGATTGATCCCAGGTGCTTTGGGTGATCCCAAGGGGGCGCAGGACGATTCGCATGCTTCAGGTTTGCTTGAATATCCACACTACACCCGTCCACCCGATTTCCGAGGTTGGCAGGTGCCCGAAGTGCTGACATCTGGTGACCATGCCCGGATCGCACGCTGGCGGCGCGAGCAGGCATTATATCGAACCTGGCGCAGACGACCAGATATTTTAGCTTCAGCATCACTATCAAAATCAGATCAAGCGTATTTAGCGAGATTACTGGGAATAGCCCAGGCTTCAAAAGACGAATAAGCTGGATCTACTTTTAATCCATAGCTAAGCTGGAAATCATCCGCGGATTTTCGCCATTAACAGATCCAATTATCTATTACAACCAGGAGGTCAACGTGAATAAGCGCTTCCCTTATGGCAGGACCTTGGTGTTGGGTTTTGGATTTTTTGGTATCAGTCTCATTTGGCCAATCTTTAACAATTATGTACCCATCTTTCTGAGGGAAGACTTCGGATTATCAGCCACGGTTATCGGCTTTATTATGACTTGGGACAACTACCTAAACATGTTCGTTCAGCCGGTGGTTGGGGAACGTTCTGACCATACCAACACACGCTTCGGACGGCGAAAGCCGTGGATGATCGTTGGCGCTCCAATCGCGGCTGTGTTCTTTATCGCGGTTCCACTCATGGGCACCCCCATTACTATCATGTTTGCGATCCTTTTAACAAATATTGGTATGGCTTTGTTTCGCTCACCGACTGTTGCGTTACTGGGTGATTTGTTCCCTTCCCAGCAGCGTAGCACTGCAAACGGGATCATCAATTTGATGGGAGGACTTGGGGCGATTGCAGCCTTCCTGATTGGTGGCATTCTTTATAGTATGGGCCGGATTGCACCTTTCGTGTTCGGGAGTATCATTCTGCTTATCGCTATTGGCATAGTCCTGCTTTTTGTCCGTGAGCCACATGTGCCCCCAACCCCGGAGACGAGAGGAGAAAGAAACAGATTTGTCCATAACCTAAAAGAGGTTTTCCAGTCAGCTGACAAATCCGGATTAATGATTTTGCTGGCGATCTTGTTCTGGTTTTTAGGTTACAACGCATTAGAAACCTGGATATCCTCGTTTGGCAAATTTACCCTCGGAATTGATGAAGGCCGTATGTCGATCTTGACATCAGGATTGGCGCTGGCATTTGTCCTTTTTGCTGTTCCAAGCGGTATGCTGGCAACCCGTTTTGGACGTAAGCGTATTATCCTTATTGGTATCGCTGGTTTAGTAGTGCTGTTTGTTTACGGTTTTTTTGTTTACAACGAGATCATGTTGATCACATTACTCATACCAGCGGGTTTCTTTTGGGCGCTGATCAATGTCAACTCCCTTCCGATGGTATATGATGTGGGTGGCAATTCTCGCATCGGGGCATTTACAGGGCTCTATTACTTGTCGGCTAATCTGGCGGCAGTCGGTGGACCACAAGGAGTCGGTGTACTAATCGATTTAACCAGTGGAAATTACAGGATAATGTTCTTGTTTGCAGCTGCAGCCATGTTGCTGGCGGGATATTTTATGCTGAAGGTGCGTGAAACCAATAAGCCCCAATCGGCAGAGTCTAAAAATGTGTGACGATTAATACGAACGGAATCGATGTGGGCCTACACAATGATATGCTCCTGTGGGTTGATGGGTACTTACTGGTGGTAAACAAACCAACGGGCTTGCGAACACTGCCAGATGGTTACAACTCAGATCTACCCCACATAAAAAGTGTCCTATCACCTAAGTATGGTCGGCTATGGATAGTCCATCGGTTGGACCGTGAAACGAGCGGGGTGTTATTGCTAGCGCGCACTGAATCAGCTCATCGTGCCCTGAACTCACAATTTGCTGATCGACAAATTCAGAAAACCTACCATGCAATATTGTGCGGAAATCCTGCCTGGCAGATGAAGCGGATCAACGAACCTTTACGGTCAAACCGCGACCGGCGGCACCGCACGCTTGTGGATCACGCCACCGGAAAACCAGCTTGTACAGATTTCTTGGTTCTGGAGCGTTTTGGGAAGTTCACCTTAGTCGAAGCGTGTCCCACAACTGGACGCACACACCAGATCAGAGCGCATGCTGCTGCCTTAGGTTATCCAATCATGGAGGATTCTTTGTATGAGGTTATTGGGCGAGCTGTCAAGGACAGCACACAAGGAAACGCGGATGTGAAAACTGAGCAAAAAACCGCGGGTATCGACCGATTAGCCCTGCACGCTCTTCGTCTAAATTTCACTCACCCGCAATTTAGCACAGCGATGACCATTGAAGCCCCGTATCCGGATGACTTTTCATGCGCGGTCAAACGGCTGCAATCTCCTGTATAGCGTTCGAGTTATTCCTGGCAGTATTGTTAGATGAATATCAGAATCCGTACTCTGGAAGAGAGGTTTTCTTGACGCGGTTTAGGCTGCATGGTATGATTTTATCCGGACTATTGGCACTCTTGCATCGAGAGTGCTAATTCGGACTAAATTATGGCAAATATGCTAAGCGAACGGCAAAAATTGATCTTAGCTTTGGTGATCCGGGAATATATCGACTCGGTGCAGCCGGTTGGCTCAAAACGGTTGGTGAAAAAATACAACCTGGATTTCAGTTCAGCTACGTTGCGAAACGAAATGTATGCACTGACGGAGATGGGATATTTGCGGCAGCCGCATACTTCTGCTGGTAGAGTACCATCTGAAGAAGGCTACCGGTTTTTTGTGCGGCAGATCATGGGCCAGACTGAGCTTCCCCAGAATACGAGGCGTACAATCAGCCACCAGTTTTACCAGGCTGGGCAAGATGTTAACCGCTGGATGCGATTAGCAGCTTCTGTTCTCGCGCACCAGTCGCAGGGTGCTTCGCTAGTCACTACCCCACATACTGAGAAACCGAGATTTAAACACTTGGAGCTTATTGCTACCCAAGGACAGCAAGTATTGATGGTCTTGGTGTTGACTGGAGGACAGGTACGCCAGCAAATGCTCTCACTAGCAGAGCCTGTATCCCAGGAACAACTGAGTGCGACTGCAGCTAATCTCAGCGTACTTGGACAATCGATGGATATTGAGCAAATTGCCGCACTTGCTCCCCAGATGGATGCCCTTGGGCAAGATGTGATCAAGCTGATAATTGACGATATGCGCCACTCAGGTGATGTTTTGGGTGGTGAAGTCTACCGCGACGGTCTAACCAACGTGCTGTCAGAACCAGAGTTTGCTGAAGCAGATGTCGCCCGGCGAGCTTTGCGCGTATTAGAAGAACGCTCTCTGCTGGAGGACCTATTGACTCGTACGGTGCTAACTACGAATTTGGATAGTGTTCAGGTTCTCATTGGGGGCGAAAATACTTGGGAAGAGTTAAGTGATTGTTCAGTTGTTCTGGCAAGGTATGGTGCTCCAGGTTACGCGACAGGTGCTATCGGCGTCTTAGGTCCAATCCGAATGGCCTATGGCAGGACAATTTCCACAGTGCGCTTTGTGGCGGGCTTGTTAAGTGATTTAGTTGTGGACCTACATACAGAATAAGTTCAAGCAAATCAGGATACTTTGAGGAGTTCAGCGTAAATATGTCAGATGATTTGAATAACCAGAAGCTCAAGTCAGAGATTACTGATGATGAGCAAGAGATAATTCTTGATGGTGAAAACCTCGAGGAAATCGCAGAGGAACCTATATCTCCAGAGGAGGAATTACTACGCTTACAGCAAGAGATTGCAGAAGCAGAATCCAAAGCTCAGGAGTATTTGGATGGATGGCAGCGCGCACGGGCAGAATTCGCAAATTATAAGAAAAGAGTTGAACGCGACCAAGCTTCAGTTCGTCAGATGGCAGCTGCCAATATATATAAGAACTATCTGGAAGTCATCGACGATATAGAACGTGCGCTGAAGGATCGTCCAGAAGACGGCGAAGGCGCTACCTGGGCATCAGGGATTGAGCTGATCTACCGTAAGTTGCTATCAAACCTGGAGGTAGATGGAATAACAGTTATGGTTACTCAGGATCAGTTCTTTGATCCAAATATCCATGAAGCCATATCCAGTGAAGATACTGAAGATTTCGAGAGTGGGCAAATTGTAGAAGTGCTAAAAAATGGCTACTTGGTAGGGGATAAAGTGCTGCGCCCAGCCCTAGTTCGTGTGGCTCAATAAAATTTACAGAATGGTTGCAACCATTCTGTAGCACATATTAATAATATGGTTTCATCCGGAGGAAAGTAACATGGCAAAAATCATTGGAATCGATTTAGGAACCACAAACTCAGTTGTCGCCGTTATGGAAGCAGGCGAACCGGTTGTTATCCCCTCAGCAGAAGGAGAGAGATTGGTTCCATCTGTTGTGGCAGTCAACAAAAATAATGAACGCTTGACGGGACGGGTAGCGCGCAATCAAGCGGTAGTAAACCCAGAGAATACGATCTCATCGATCAAGCGTTTCATGGGGCGCAAGTACTCGGATGCTGTTGTTCAGAAAGCAATCGATCGTGTCCCTTATAAGGTCACTGATGCTCCCAATGGGGACGTGCGGGTAAGCATGGCCGGTAAAGATTATTCGCCACCCGAAGTTTCAGCGATGATCTTGAGCAAAATTAAACGCGATGCTGAAGCCTACTTGGGAGAAACGGTTACCCAAGCCGTAATCACTGTTCCAGCATACTTTAATGATGCGCAGCGTAATGCGACCAAGGATGCTGGAAAAATTGCAGGACTGGAAGTCCTGCGGATTATTAACGAACCGACCGCATCATCTCTCGCGTACGGACTAGACAAGAAGGCTGATGAAGTGATCGCCGTGTACGACCTGGGTGGTGGTACATTTGATATATCCATACTGGATGTTGGCGATGGTGTATTTCAGGTACGCTCCACCAGTGGCGATACTTTTTTGGGTGGTGATGACTTCGATCAGCGTGTAATAGATCATATCGCGGATGAATTCCAGCGCGAGAATGGCATTGACCTCCGCAAGGACCGCCAGTCATTGCAGAGATTGAAAGAAGCAGCTGAGAAATCAAAGATCGAATTGTCAACCATGATGCAAACTGAGATCAATCTGCCGTATATTACTGCCGATGCGAGTGGACCGAAGCACCTCGTAATGACCCTGACCCGCTCCAAGTTGGAGCAGCTGACCGCTGATTTGATCGAACGGTCATTAGGCCCGGTACGCCAGGCGCTAAAAGATGCTGATCTCCAAGCTGCTGATATTGATGAGATCATTATGGTTGGCGGCATGACCCGGATGCCAGCTGTCCAAGAAGCAGTGCGGAAGCTGTTTAGCAAAGAGCCGCATAAAGGTGTAAACCCGGATGAGGTCGTTGCGATTGGCGCAGCCATACAGGCAGGTGTATTAGGTGGCGAGGTGAAGGATATCCTGCTGCTAGATGTCACCCCGCTGACATTGTCTGTAGAGACGTTGGGCGGCGTAGCGAGCGGTATGATTGAGCGGAATACTACGATACCGACCCGAAAAAGCCAGATTTATTCCACAGCTGCTGACACCCAGTCTCAGGTTGAGATACACATCGTTCAAGGGGAACGTCCGATGGCTGGCGACAATAAATCCTTAGGACGCTTCATCTTGGACGGTATCCCCCCAGCGCCGCGTGGTGTTCCTCAAATCGAAGTGACTTTTGATATCGATGCGAACGGGATTTTGAAAGTGACTGCTGTTGACAAAGCGACGGGACGCAGCCAAGATATCACCATCACAGCCTCATCAGGCTTGTCCGAGGACGAAGTAGAAAAAATGCGTAAGGCCGCTGAAGAACACGCAGATGAAGACTTAAAAAAGAAGGAACTAATCGAGGCTCGCAATGCAGCAGATAACTCGGCTTATGCAGCGGAGAAGGCACTGAAGGATCTTGGCGACAAGGTGCCTGGCGATGTCAAGACGAAAGTTGAAGATCAAGTCGCCAAAGTGCGCGGGATATTGGACAGTGGAGATGTCGAGACACTTCGTAGAGAAACCGAAACCCTCAACCAGGTCATCCAGGAGATTGGAGCTAGTGCCTACCAACAAGAAGAGCCGCAGGCACCAGCCCCAGAAGCAGATGGTGATCATGAATCACAGAGTGGCCCAGACGATGAAGATGTCGTAGATGGCGAGTACAGGGATGTCTAATACTAGTCTCAGATCCGAAATTTATCTATCTACGTGCCTTATCTGGGTTAATCCTCCTGCAGATCGAAAATGACGCAGCGTGATTATTACGAAGTTCTAGGTCTAGACCGGAATGCCTCCAGCGATGATTTAAAAGGGGCATTCCGGCGTCTCGCGCGCCAGTATCACCCTGATGTAAACAAAGACTCGAATGCGGAGGAGCGTTTCAAAGAGATAAACGAAGCTTATGCCGTCCTGTCAGATTCAGATAGGCGAGCAGCATACGATCGCTTTGGACACGCAGGTGTAAAGGGGGCGGGCGGCGCAGCCGATTTCACCGTAGATTTTACTGATTTCGCTGATATCTTTGGAGACCTGTTCGGATTTGGAGGATTTGGCCGGTCAGGGAGAAAGTCGCGCAATGTCCCCCGGCGAGGGGCTGATCTGCAGTACCGTGTAGATTTGACATTCGAAGAAGCTGTATTTGGGGCAGAGAAGGAAATCGAGATTACCCGTGATGAAGTGTGCGATAACTGTGGCGGTAGTGGTGCTGAACCAGGCACTTCACCAGAACGGTGTTCAGCCTGCAATGGCGCAGGTGAGGTACGCCAGGTCAGGCAAACGCTATTGGGTTCAATGGTCCAGGTAGCCACCTGTCCAACCTGCAACGGGCAAGGTGAAACTATATCAACTCCATGCTTAAACTGCAAAGGAAAGGGAGTAGAAAGAAAGGTGCGGAAGAAAGTTGTGAGCATCCCCGCCGGTGTTGATACGGGTACCCAAATCAGGATGGCAGGAGAAGGTCAACCGGGATTAAACGGTGGACCACAAGGAAACCTTTATATAGCCATCAATGTCAAACCGCACAAATATTTTAAGCGTCGTGAAACCAATATTTTATTGGATATCGATGTCAATATTGCTCAGGCAACACTAGGCGCGGAAGTCGATGTACCGACGGTCGATGGTACCGTAAAGCTGAAGATACCGACTGGCACCCAACCGGGAAAAGTACTCCGCATGCGGGATAAAGGTGTCCCTCATCTGCGCGGGAACGGACGTGGAGACCAACTAGTTATCGTCAATGTTGACATCCCGACGCGCATAAACAGTGAACAGCGGGTATTATTTGAACAGCTTGCCGAAAGCTTAGGGAGCGAAGTGAAGCCTCAGGAACGGAGCTTCTTCGATTGGCTAAAAGAGACACTGGGCGGATAGACTTACCCAGGTTTGTGGTTCGGACGGATGGTGAGCAACATGCACTGTTCGTCCTTTCTTTAATGTGGTTAAAGGAAATCCACTTGGTGAGTTGATGGATGATCGCTGGATAGAGATCTCTCTTTCGGTGGATGGCGAGCTGGCTGAAGCAGTTGCTGAAGTTTTGGCGCGTTATCTACCGAATGGCATTGTGATTGAATCAACTGCAATCGAAAATACCACTGATCTTAGTACCGGGCTACCTGTTGGCCCATTGAAAGTAAGTGGATACCTGCCGATCGATGATGAATTAGACGGTAAGCGCCGACAGATTGATGAGGCTTTGTGGTACCTGGGTCGAATCCAACCTCTACCCGAACCAAAATATACAACTTTACAAGAAACCAACTGGGTGGAAGCTTGGAAAGTTCGCTACCAACCAGTTCAAATTGGAAGCATCTTGGTTATCGTTCCTGCGTGGATGGATTCTCCTACGCCGGATAGAATCGTTGTGCGAATTGATCCAGGTATGGCTTTCGGAACCGGTACCCACCCGACAACCCAGCTATGCCTTGAACTCCTCGAATCCGAAATCCAAGGCGCGATTACTGGTCGTTCTGCTTCTGAGGCAGTCTCGGTTATCGATGTTGGATGTGGATCTGGAATACTATCTATAGCGGCATTAAAGATGGGTGCATCATCCGCAGTAGCCATAGATACCGATCCTGAAGCAATCAAAGCTGCGCACAACAATGCAAAACTTAATGGAATTGAACGGGGTCTAAAGTTAGGAGTGGGGTCAATTGCGGATCTCCAGGATGGGACCTATGGGGATAGCCAAGCTGCTATAGTTGTTGCGAATATATTAGCACCCGTTATTATTCGTTTGCTGCAGGAAGGATTAGCGCAATTGGTGTCTTGTGGGGGAAAGCTGATCCTTTCCGGTATTTTGGAAACTCAGCTCACGGAGGTTGAAGAAGCTGTTCTAGGGAGTGGGCTGCGTTTGGTGGGATGTTGTCACTCTGCGGATTGGGTAGCACTGGTTGCGACAAAGGATTAGTTTTCCGATTGGAGGATGTAAAAACTTTGTTTGGTTTGTATCCCGAGGTGTCAATCCTTTCGAGTTAACCAGCGTTCCAACCCACTCGGTTGTTTGTAAGTTACGAGGGCATTAAGTAGCACTTCAGGTAGGTTTGTGTGTGTGAACAGCTTCTGGTGTTCATCATAGATGAATCCTTCTTCTTGTGCATGTTTGACAAATTTTAACAAGCTGTTGAAGTAGTTACGGGTATTGAGCAGCCCGATTGGTTTATGGTGCAGTCCGATCTGTGCCCAAGTGAGTACCTCAAACAGTTCTTCCAGTGTGCCAAATCCGCCAGGCAAAGCGATAAATGCCTCTGCAAGTTCAATCATGCGTGCTTTACGTACGTGAATATCCTCGACAACTTCCAGATGAGACAATTTGCTGTGCGCTAAGGTGGGAGTGTTAAATAACTTTGGGATGACACCGATGACTTCACCCCCGGAACCCAAGGCACCATCCGCTACTGCGCCCATTAAGCCTGTGCTGCCAGCGCCATAAATCAAACGTAAACCGCGCTCGGCAATCGCCGCGCCCATCTCGTACGCCGCATCGAGATACACTGGATCCATATTATCAGCAGACCCACAGTAAACACACACTGATTCCATGAAGAAGTTTCTCCTTTTGATGGTTTTTTGATAACGTATCTCCACCCCACTACAGCCAGGGAGATCCTAACTGTTCCTGTAAACTCTGAGATATTAATTCAGCAGTATACGGTTCTTCTTGCGTTTCTCTTCGTAAAGCGCCCGATCAGCTTGTGCCAACATTTTGTCAATATCCTTTGCACTTTTCTGAGGATCGAATTTGGCCACACCGATGCTGAGCGCGAGTTGGTAATGTTGGTTGCTCTGGTTGCTTTTCTCCAGTTGGTAGCGTAACCGGGCGAGGATGTTTTCGATGTTATGCTGGGGCGCATCAATTGCGAGGATGGTAAACTCATCGCCACCGAACCGTGCGATTAAGTCGGATGAGCGCAGGGTTGATTTCATTATCGACGCGATTGTCTTGAGAGCCCTGTCACCCTCAGTGTGTCCGAAATTGTCATTTATTTGCTTCAAACCGTCCAAATCAGCGAAAAAGAGGATTAACTCTCGATCTGAGCGTTGGGCGATTTTAATATGCTGCAAGGCTAACGAATGGAAACCCCGCCGATTGAGAAGCCCCGTTAGTTCATCTACGAACGACATTCGCCGCATGTTTTCTAGCCCCCGATGGCGCTCAATCGCAAATTGCATTGCTCTAATGAGATGATTTGCCTCTAAATCTCCCTTCTCTAGAAAATCCTGTGCTCCTTCGCGTACTGCTCGCAGCGCGAGAGCCTTATCTTTGATGGCCGTCATCACCACAATAGGGATGTGCGGTGCAATGGTATATATGGCATCAAATGTGCCGAACCCTTTGCTATCTGGTAAAGTGAGATCGAGCAGGATGATATCAAAGTCGTATGAGCAGGCAAGCTGCTGCGCTGTTTCAAGATTTTCAACATGAAGAACTTCGAACTGGTCTGAGTTCGAATGGGACAAAATGGTTTTCAGCATCCAAGCGTAATCCGGGGTGTCCTCAACCATTAATACTTTAATAGGTTCAATGTCCATTTTCGCACCCCAAAGACTTCTTTTTCAAAGATGGGCAATTCTAGCATGTCACCGAATGGTGGTCAACTTTGTGGAACCCAGCTTCAAGGGTATCAGATTTATGAAGGCAGGTTGAATTATGCTACAATATGAACATGTCAACTTACGGACAAAAACAGCCCCTTCCGGCAAGGAATCCAATCACCCATGATGCTCACCGCCATGAGGTATTTTTTCAAATTACTCTGCCATTACTCCTAGGCATCGCGATTGTCATTGGGCTGTCAGTCGTGATTATCGCCTCGAGTGTCAATGGGAACCCTGAGATCTCTCGGTGGGCGGACATATCCACAATCTGGCTCATCTTGATTTCGTTGACAGGTGGATTTTTCTTTTTTTGGATTTTGGTTGGCTTCGCATATATAGTTGTTAGGATTGTTATTGTTCTCCCTTCCTATGCCAGGATACTGCAGGACTTTTTCATATTGGCAGAACACCGTATTCGCACTATTTCGGATAAAATGGTCGAACCATTCTTGCGATCCAGCAGCTACCGGGCAGGTTTTCTAGCTTTATTCCGCAAACGTTAATTTTATCTTCCGAGTACTAGCTCCTATGATATGAGCGTTCAAAACAAATTAATAGATTGGTAAATACAGTATGAAAGGGAAAAAGAATGAGGGATAACGATATTATCGAGTTAAATCAGGCTGATGAATCCTGGAAAGTGAAAACGATTGCGGTTGGTGGGGTGTTGGGTGCAATGATTGGTGCAGCAGGAGCGTATTTAATAGTCCAACGGGCACAAAGCAGAGATGAAAAGATCAGTTTCTCTGTTGGCAAAGGAGTAAAGTTAGGGGTAATTATCTTCACTTTGTTGAGACAAGTAGCGCAGTTAGAGGATTAAGCCTCGATAAAACTTGCTGCTCTACCAAATAACAAAAACTTAGTCTGCCTGGTTGCACATGGGTGCAACCAGGTTTTTTATAGCAATCACAATATACAGCTGTCGTATAATTCTTGTATGGAACTATCAACACCTCAGTTTGTTTTGATGGGGCAGCTTCGTCGAGATTATACAATCCTGCCATCTGATCGTGTATTAGTGGATGTAATGGGTGGAAATGTCCTCTATGCAGCAGTGGGTGCTGCTATTTGGGAACCAGAACCACACCTTGCCTTAGTTGCGAGAATTGGTGAAGATTATCCTCAATCTTGGCTTGCCGAGTTTGGCAAGCGGGGATTTGATCTTCGGGGAATCAATATCCTCCCCCATGAGGTTGACGTGCGTTCGTTTGCTGCCTATACATCTCGGAAATCCCGCACGGATGAAGATCCTGTCTCGCATTTCTCTCGATTGGGCGTACCTTTCCCAAGAGGGTTATTAGGATATCAGAGCATGAGTTCACACATTGATAGTAAGACCAGCCTCTCACCAACTTCGCTGCGTCAAGGCGATTTGATCCCAGCCTATACTGATGCTACCGCCGCTCATATTTGTCCCATGGATTATTTGACTCACAGCCTGATCCCAGCAGAGCTTCGTCAAGCTGAATTCACCACTGTTACGCTTGATCCCTCGGCTGGATACATGAACCCAACATTTTTTAGTGATGTACCGTCGCTTGTCACCGACCTAACAGCTTTTTTGCCATCAGAAGAAGAGCTACGTTATTTATTTGAGGGGAAAAGTAAAGATTTATGGGAAATGGCTGAAGCCTTAGCCTCGTATGGGTGTGAACTAATCGTAATCAAGCGCGGGGAGGGGGGGCAGCTCGTGTTTGATGCTGCTGCCCATAAACGATGGGAACTAACCGCTTACCCCTCTAAGGTGGTGGCTCCAACAGGGGCTGGAGATGCATTTTGCGGTGGTTTCCTAGCGGGGTTTCGCCGGACTTATGATCCTCTAGAAGCCGCTCTGTACGGTAATATTGCGGCTTCGCTGGTAGTGGAGGGCAGTGGCCCGTTGTACGCACTAGACGCCCTCCCAGGTCTAGCGGAGGCCCGTTTGGAGTCTCTTCGCCAGTCAGTCAGGATATTATGAATCAAGACATCCTTGCCAAAATGCTGCAATTTGCTGTGGATATTCAGCAAATTCCTGCTCCAACGTTTGCTGAGCAAGTACGGGCAGAGTATGTGCGTAACGCGTTTGTCGCGGAGAGATTGGCGGATGTTTCGATTGATTCGATTGGAAATGTTCTGGCTTGTCTCCCAGGGCAAGGCACTTCATTTCCGCTAGTGGTATCCGCACATTTGGATACAGTTTTTCCCATAGATACTGACCTTGGTTTGGTGGTCAATAGTGAGCACATCCATGGCCCTGGGATTGGCGATAATGCGGTTGGTATCGCAGGACTATTTGGTTTGCTATGGAGCATCCAACACCAGGGTATCGTGTTGCCAGGCGATGTATGGTTTATTGGTAATGTCTGTGAAGAGGGGTTGGGGGACCTGGGAGGTATGAGAGCAGTTGTTGACCGTTTTGGGGCGGAGGTAATGGCTTATGTGATTCTGGAAGGGATGGCCTTAGGGCAGATTTACCACCGCGGGCTCAGTGTAACTCGATTTCGCATTTCTATGCATACCATGGGAGGGCATTCCTGGGCAGATTATGGACGACTTTCAGCAGTTCACGAACTTGGCACCCTTATTCATAACATAACTTCTATCAACATTCCGGAGAATCCGCGCTCAACGGTCAATATTGGAAAAATTAAAGGAGGTACTTCAATCAACACGATTGCCGATTATGCTGTTATGGAAGTGGATTTGCGATCGACTGATGAGTGGATGCTGGACCAACTTGTTCGCGAATTACAAGTCATATCCAAGGCAGCTCAAAGGGATGGCTTGGATGTACGGCTTGAAAAAATCGGAAATCGTCCAGCGGGGAGCATATCACCACAGCACCCTCTGGTTACCACAGCCATTCAATGTTTAGAAGAATTGAATATCCCACCATATCTCAATATTGGATCTACCGATGCCAATATCCCCCTAAGTCGAGGGTTGCCAGCGGTTTGTATTG
>JBFENN010000029.1:0-26373 GCA_041551115.1 Anaerolineales bacterium | reverse complement strand
GGATCCTGTCGGTGTTGGATCGACATCTCCCCAAGAGGCATTACTCGTGCAGTTAGAAGTACTATCCGAAACCAGGCCGGTTCCCCCCAAAGCAGCGGATGCAATTCGAGATGGATTAGATTTGCTTAGTCATCACAAGTACATGGAGTTGGGTCGCTTGCTGAAAATCTCAACACACCAAGCTAAGCAGATTGCTCAATTTATCGGAGACAACCTCAACCCATACCCAGCCAGGACATACTGGGGCGATTCTCATCTGCCTGCAGAAAACGAGACAGAAGTATTTCACACGCCAGATGTGGTCATTTCGCGTTTAGACAGCATGCCCAATTCGCCTCTCGTCGTTGAGGTCATCTCTCCTCTTTCAGGGAAATTACGAGTGAACCCCTTGTTCCGGAAAGCTCTCAAACAGGCCCCAGAAACGAAAGCTGGTGAATGGCAAAAAGCGATCGAAGAAGCCTCCCTATTGATAAAATGCATACAACAAAGGAATCACACAATTGTCCGGTTGATGCGCCGGTTAGTTGTTTTGCAGCGGAATTTTATTCTGAATGGCGATGCATATATCCAACCGATAACCCGGGCAAGTTTGGCTGAAGAGCTAGAAGTACACGAATCGACAATATCCCGCGCAGTTTCACATAAAGCGGTACAATTACCTAGTGGTCGGATGATCGCCTTGGCAAAATTTTTCGACCGCAGCCTACATGTCCGTACTGCATTGAAAGATATTATTGCTGAGGAAAACAAACCACTTACAGATACACAAATCGCAAAATTATTGAAAGAACAGGGTTATGCTATTGCGAGAAGGACCGTAGCCAAATATCGGGCAATGGAGGGTATCCTTCCAGCGCATCTGCGAGTTCAATCGCAAGCACAAATTTAAGCCCAGAGTACGCATTCACATAATGAATGAGCAGTGTACTGCAGTTGAATAGACTCCCCCTGCTCAAGCGAAAGCCGGGTATAGCTGAATTACATCAAGTATTAGAGCTCATCCCCCGAGCTGTGCTTGTTATTGAGGCGCGCTCTAGAGACATCATCTCTGCGAATAATCTTGCGTGCAGGCTATTTAATTTTTCCCCAAGCGTTATCCACAAAGAGAATATTGATTCCTATCTTAGACACCCAAATGGAACGCTCTACCAGATCGAACCAGATGGTAATCTAGATAGCGATGTATACGTACTCAAGCAGAAAGATGGGAGTCAGAGCGAGGTACGAGGGGTAATAACTAGTTTTGAACCCCCAGCGGACTGGTACGTTCTAACCCTGATACCAGAACCAAATTTGGCTGAATCTAACGTTCCGCTGTCAATGGCTGAATTCCATGAGAGCCACCAGCATTTACTGATGGCATTATCTGAGAGTAAATTAACTACTGCTCTGTCAAACGTTCTTAAAGCCATCTCTATTATTTTCTCAGCCGAGAATATTACAATTTACCAAGTGTCCAGTCAGCAAACAGAACTTCGTTCATTGGTATCGATCGGAGAGTCCTTACCCCCAAAGCTTCCACCGCAAAGTTTGATTCTCGCACGGCAAGAACAATATTGGTCACAATCTACCAAGCCCAAAGGCAGACTCCAAGAAATCGCTCGTGATCAGAACTTTGCATATCTTGCTTCTAATCCAATCGGAACCACAAACGCCATGATTGGTTTGCTCGTGATTGGAGGATTTCAGCTTCTCGAAAATCAACGTTCACTGGACATTCTGCCATTTTTAGCGAACTTGGTAAACCATGTCATACAACGATATGCTTCCCTTCAGAGCCTCAAATCAAACCTCGATCGACAGCGTAGATTTCGCGATTATGTCGAGACAGTACAGAATTCGATTGAGGACTGCGTTATCGTACTCTCAAAAGACATGCGTATTATTCAAATGAATCGGGCGGCAGAACTAGCCTTAGGTTATTTGAGTAATGAAGCCAAGGACTTTTTTTTCGATGACATCATTATCGGCACAGATAACTTACGCCCAGAAATTCAGAATGCCCTGGATATCGGTCAACCAATAAGGCACAAGGAAACCCAATTATTCCGTCGGTCTGGAGAGTCTTTCCTCAGCAGGGTAAGCTCCTTACCCGTCGTCGTTGATGATAAAGTTGAAGGCGTGATCATTCTTATTCGGGATATGAGCGAACATGAATACATCCAAGCCCAAGCACAACAACTCGAACAACAGGCTTCTCTGGGTGAGGTCATGGCAATATTTGCCCATGAAGTCAGAAATCCAATAAATAATTTGAGTACCGGTTTGCAGTTGATGGCTTACAACATGGCAGCAGAAGACCCCAACCAAGATATTATTTCCCGCTTGCAGAGTGATTGTGACCGGTTGGAAGCGCAGATGAAATCAGTACTGGCTTTCTCAAGGCCTACTGACTATGAAATGGATGCAGTTGATATTGGATTATTAATTAATCGAATTTCCGAGCGTCTCAAGCCCAGGATGGAACCATTAAACATTGAGCTGCTGCTCCAGATTACGCCAGATTTACCACCGGTTCATGGTGACCATCGTCCCCTCGAACAAGTATTTACAAATCTAATTAACAATGCCATGCAAGCCATGGAGACTAAGGGCGGCACGATAGCCATCCGAGTAGCGCATGGAGAGAATCACGGCAATCTGCATTATATCGAGATTAATATCGCGGACAACGGTCCTGGAATCCCAACGGAAAACCTAGATAAAGTATTCCAGCCATTCTTCACCACAAGATCAAAAGGAACTGGATTGGGATTGGCGATCACTAAAAGGATCATCACTGCTCATCGCGGCAATATCAGTGTAGATAGTTTTCCCGGAGGGACGGTATTTAAACTACAATTACCCGCAGCAGTAGCAACAATCTATTGATTTCCACACGAACCAGGTAAGAGCCAAGAGGAACCTATGAGTTTTACGATCCTGATCGTTGATGATGAAGAGAATGCCCGTCTGAATATCGCTTCATTTTTAACCTCTCAAGATTACGAAGTTTTTGGAGTTTCTTCTTTAAAAGAAGCCCGCGAGTTTATCAATAACGGAAGTGCAGATATCATCTTACTAGACGTGATCCTGCCCGACGGGCATGGACCAACTTTGCTCGAAGAGACAGCCCGGATGCCAATGCGACCTCCAATAATTCTCATAACGGCATATGGTGAGATAGATATGGCTGTCGAGGCAATGAAAAATGGGGCTCATGATTTCCTGCAGAAACCAATTCAACTTAACCAATTAGGTAAATCATTACAGCGAGCAGCAGAAAATGTAGCCATGCGCCGTGAACTTGCACACCTGCGGAAGGCCCAACATCAGGATTCTGATTTCATCATTGGAAAGAGCGCTGCAATCCATTCAGTCTTTGACCAGGCCGAGCGCGCAGCCGCCGCATCGGTTTCTGTACTCATAACCGGTGAAACTGGAACCGGAAAGGAAATTCTCGCTGCTGCAATTCGGCAGAAAGGCCCGCGATCAAACAAACCATTTATTGACATCAATTGTGCAGCTATTCAAGACACTGTCATTGAATCAGAGCTGTTCGGATATGAAGCGGGAGCATTTACTGGAGCGGATAAACGCAAACATGGACTCATGGAAGTAGCAGATGGTGGGATTTTGTTCCTCGATGAAATATCATCTATGCCAGTCAGTATGCAAGCGAAACTATTACGGGCACTCGAAGAGCGTGCATTCCGCCGGGTGGGCGGGACAAATTTGATAAAAGTGGATGTGCAAATTATTGCTGCTTCAAACCGCGACTTGCAAGCGTTAATGCATGATGGCAAGTTCCGCGAAGATCTCTATTTTCGGCTAAAAGTAGTTGATCTTGACCTGCCTCCGCTTCGAGAGCGTAAAGAGGATATCCCAGATTTGACAGGTTTTTTCATCCGCAAAAATAACCAGTCTATGGGGCTTAACATCACCGATATCACTCCACGAGCAATGGAAACTTTGATGAACTATGAATGGCCCGGTAATATTCGCGAATTGAAGAATGCCCTTGAACGGGCCATGTTATTCTGCGATGACGCTGCCATTGACATCCAGCACCTCCCTGCTGAAATGTGTACATAGGTCCATGGCATAAATTGTAGTTAGCTACACAAGGAATGGGGGCTTACATCAGAGATTCAATAACCACCTAATTGGATCAACGGTTATCCCAGATTACGAAGCTGTCACGAACACAAAATTTTTCACCGCCCAGGAAAAATATACACACTTGGTAAGGAATAAGTGTCCCAATGGGCAAATCAATTGGATCAATAAGCATTCGCGTTTGCCCGTCACGATTGGTGGGGTACATGTAGTAATTCTTTGTAGCACCATCAGGTAAATCAACGACCAAATCAGGTTCAATACCCTGCAGGGGTTGACCATTCTCATAAACCATTACGCCGATTTCCTGGGATTGATTTTGACCAACCATCGGGAAGCTCTCCCATACTTGGATGCTTATCTGGTTGGCGCTTTGCGGTGAAGTAAATACCTCAATGGACGGATCTGTGTCAAGATCAGCCAGTGCACCAGGATCAATCGGACGTTCGATGTCTGTAGAAAATCCAGTGTTATCACCACTATTGGACAGTGGTGTATCAGAGCTATACTCTTCACCAGGTTGGATCGTGTTTGCCTGTTGATCAAGCGAGAAGATTGATCCAGAACCAGTCGTTGCTGTGACTGGTTCTATAGACAAGTTTTTGTATTGGTAGCCCATAGGTGATGGTTTAACAAAAATTTCCCCGCTAGCATTTAGGCGGGATTCTAGGCAGAGATTCTTGAAACACTGTCGAAATACATCGTCACGCACAGGAGTGTAGCGCGTTATTGGTGGACCTGATGCTTCCGGACCTCCATGCAGAGCAATGTAATCCCAAAATTTAACTAAAACGTTATAACCATATTTATCATTCTGAATCGGATAAAACGAGAAATCTGGGTGAGGAAGTTCTTCTTCCAATGGATCCTTCAATATGCCCAATCTTTCCGTAATTGGCCGCATAAAAACGCGATATGACTCGGCTGGGTTAGCAACAAGTACGATATTCGCGTACACCTGTTCAATATAACCATCAGGGGTCTGGTAAGCATCAGTAATAGCATATCCAGTGAATTCGATACTCAGTCTATCCACGGCGTCAATGAAAAATTCGTCAATTCGATAAGGGGTTAATACCTGACTACCTTGAAGAGGTTGTTGGCGGCAATGCATATCACATTTCCATGCCCCGTAGGCAAGCAAATGTGGTTTCCCTTCTGGATCAGACTCAAGGATGTACATTCCAACGTTTTCAAAGAACTGTTCATAACGTTTGATTTCTGGATTATAGTGAACTTCTGAGATCGGACGTCCAGTATGACGCGCACCACCTAATTTTTCATACAATACGACAAATTCAGGGTAAATGATATGTCCATCAATGTAGCGCACGTTCGGCCTATCTGGGCGCTGTACACCAGGCTCGGCGACATTCATCTCCATCCCCAGCGGAGCTAATTGAATACGCTGACCAGATGGATCGTTAGGATTAAAAACTAAAAGGGCTGATTGGACGTATTGATATTTTATGTTCCCCTCGCTGAATGGCGGCGAAATGGCAGGCCCTAAGACTTCTTCACCCCCAAGTTCATCATAGTATTCCCGATAGATTGGATCTATTGTGATCGATCCAGGTTGAATGGAGTCATAGTCAGAGGCGTTGTCAGCACAACCGACCAAAACTAGCAAAAACAATCCCAGCACCGCAATAAAAAAAATGTGAGGTTTTATCGTGGGTGCTGATCGATTCATTACGAGTTCTCAGAAGATGTAGAAAGCATCATTGACGGGCGACAGACTTGAGATTTGTCCTGATGACATTATATCCAAGATCGATATTTAAATCAGTTTATCGATCGTGGATTCATGAATTGTCACACGAATATCAGACCGCGCTCAATCTTAGGCATAGTTATTAACAATGATACACACAAATGGCTTCGACGATAAGGTGAGTAAGTTTCAGGTGCCATGAAAGATCGCGACGATGTTGCTATGCCAAAAACCTATAATCACAAACCATTTGCGGGTAAGGGAGATATTTGCTGAAGGTACTTATAACACTGTTTATTTATTCAACCACAGTAAATTCATTTTAGAGGGGCGACATTATTTCTAAAAATATTGCAAGTTCACCGCAATGCACATTAGTATATCACTGCTAACTCGGTGGTATACAACTTGCATCAAGCACAACACACAATTTCAGGAAGGCTCCCATGCGCGAGAATGACATGACCAACAAAAACACCAGAATTGGTATCCACTATTATCCGGATACGAGACATTATCGCGCAAGCGATTTAGCCAAGTGGATACCAGAGTTAAAAGCTCTTGGCATCTCCTGGTTAACCCTCATCGCACCACTCAATCGGGCAATCCCTGAGCCATTTCTGAACGCCCTCCTAGACAACCAGATAGAACCAATTATTCATTTCAAATTCGACGTCGGGCAGCAAATCAACCTAGAGAATTTACGATTATTCCTATCTATGTACAGCCGCTGGGGGGTTAAGTACATAATCCTTTTTGATAAACCCAATTCCCGTCCACGCTGGAAAAATAATGACTGGGCTCAGAAAGACTTGGTAGAACGATTTTTAGATATCTACATCCCGCTTATTAACATAACAGTAGAAGCTGGTTTGATCCCCGTTTTCTCACCTTTAGACCCAGGCGGAGACTATTGGGATACAGTCTTCCTCAAAACCGCCCTAAACGGCATGCAGCGCCGTGGCTGCCACAAACTATTAGAAAAACTCCACCTGAGCGCTTATCCAAACATATTTGGGAAACCATTAAATTGGGGGGCTGGCGGACCAGAACGGTGGCCGCAATCACAACCGTATTCAACACCCCAAGGCCAAGAAGATCAGCGGGGCTTCCATATCTTTGATTGGTATCTCGCAATTGCTAATACCGTTTTGGGAAAGCGTCCTCCTATGCTTCTTCTAAGCACATCTTTTAATGAGAGACTCGGCTATTCTATTAGTATCGAAGAGCATGCGCAGAAAGTCATCAATATTGTCAATTTGCTGGATTCGCATACGTCTCAGAAGCCAAGGAGCTCAAAACAAGGCCAAATTGAACCTGTTCCCCCAGAGGTGATCTGCTGCAATTTTTGGCTACTGGCAGCAGACCCACTAAGCGATGATGAGCAGTGGGCGTGGTATTGTGAGGACGGCGATATGCTCCCGATCGTAGGGAATCTTCGCAATTGGGTTTATGCAAAGCAATGCAAGACTTCCACTACTGCATCCAATAATTCAGCAATGCCCCTTCCATTATCCGGCCAACCGATCCCCCATTATCTCCTGTTACCACGGTATGAATGGGGTATCGCAGATTGGCATCTAGAAGTGATCCGCCCGTTTGTGATCAAGTACCAGCCTACGATCGGTTTCTCACTCGATGAAGCAAGTCATGCAAAACGAGTAACGGTGATAGGCGGGGAAGGGTCATTCCCTGATGATGAACTTAATCAGCTACGCATATCTGGCTGTGCAGTCGAAAGAATTTCCGGTGACGGCACAAGTATTGCAACAACCCTTGCATCCCTATAATGACATTTGAAGTTGAGAGGAACATTATGACAGAAAGCCATTATATGCCTGATGATCAACCCGAACATTATGACATTCACCATCCGGTCTTAAAAGTCATTGGATTGGGCGGCGGAGGCAGCAATGCGATAACTCGAATGATGGAGCTCGGGCTCCATGGCGTCGATTTTATTGCCGCCAATACCGATTATCAAGTTCTTCAGGAGAGCCCGGCGCCTGTAAAAATTCAGCTTGGGCCAAAGGCAACCCGCGGGCTGGGTGCTGGAGGAGATCCGGAAATTGGACGTGCGGCCGCTGAAGAGAGTATGGGGGAGATCGCGGAAGCACTCACTGGCGCAGATATGGTTTTCTTAACTGCCGGGATGGGTGGAGGAACAGGGACAGGGGCAATTCCAATTGTTGCAGAAATTGCTCGCCGAATAGGTGCGGTCACGATTGCTATTGTCACCACACCTTTCTCGTTTGAGATGGGTCGCCGGCAAAAGAATGCCAATTCAGGGTTAGCTGAGCTCAGGCAAAGCACTGATACCCTAATCGCCATCCCAAATGATCGCTTATTATATGTGGCCCAGAAAAACCTACCCCTGGAGTTGGCCTTCCGTTTAGCTGATGATGTGCTGCGCCAAGCTGTCCAAGGAATTTCCGAGCTCATAACGCAACCGGGGATGATCAATGTTGATTTTGCCCATATAAAACGATTGATGAAGTTGGGGGGAGGCGCCCTGATGTCTATCGGACATGGGCAAGGGAGCAACAAGACCGAACAAGCAATTGACCAGGCACTAAACCATCCCCTGCTTGAGAGTGTCTCATTGGAAAATGCTGCTGGGATGATCGTGAACTTCTCCGGCGGACCTGATATGACCCTAATGGAAGTTCAAGAGGCGCTAACGAATTTACAATCGCAAGCATCCAGTCAGACTGAAATCGTTATGGGTGTCATTAACAACAATCAGCTAAAAGGTCGCGTTCAAGTAACCCTCATAATCACAGGGTTAGGCGCACCTACCCTTGAGGAGGCATTTTCAGGAGTTTCCAGGCTGCGAACGATCGTCGATGCTCCTCCTCTACCTAGCGCTGCCTATGTCGAAGATACACCAGAGCTAGCGGTAATTGAGAATCGCTCCCAAACATCACCCGATCACCAAAATGGCCATTCTGCCGTAGCCGTTTCCGCTGATATCGATATCCCAGCATTTCTTAGACGAAGGAAGAGTTACATAGAGTAGCAATGGATACGCAAGTGATCAATAAAGTTTCTAGCTCCATTTACAACCGATTTCCGGAGTTCAAAGGTTGCAATCCAACCGTGCGCAAGCAGAAGAAACCACAAGCAAAATCCACACCCGGGAATACAACTACAACGTACCTGCTCACATACAAAACGAAAGCCCTCGTTTCCGCATCTTCTGGCAGCAAATCCATGTCGCGCAGTATTAGGGTTGTTGCAACAGAAAATGGAAAAATTATCAAAATGACCACATCGCGGTAAGGAAGCTATGATAACTCACCAAAACATCTCCATACCAATCAAGAACAACTCTCTCAGAGCTTGCCTCCGTTTACTTCACCGATTAGAACTTGCTTTCTGGGAGTTATTCATCCGGTCTATGAGTAATTTGCGATTAATGCGATCCATCTCACCAGATAGTATTTTCAACTTGGGCGAAGACGATGTCCAATCCATGAAACCATATTGGATAATTACTGCTGTTTCTGGGGCAGTATTAGGATTTATTATCGGTATCCTTAGCGGATAATTTGAGCTGTCTATCGCTCAGTTATGTAGCAATGTCAAAGATTACACAATATCTCTCGCGCTTTCCACGAAAGAACCCTCTACCCCTAGCCATCTTCCTGATCACATCCATATTTGCACCACCGGTAATTGTTAATGCGCAATCAAGTTTACTAACAGTGGATGGATTTGGTTTTGGGGGCAGGATAAGATCCTGGGACGATCGGGCAGACATTCCAATTCATGCAGCAGTTGAGCTTGGTCTCGACTGGGTTGGAATCGATATCGATTGGACAAAGATTTGGCCTGAACCAGGTGCATCCACAAATATGAACGAACTCGATGAAGTCTTTTCCAGCGCAAAAGATCTAAATATTCGCTGTTTGGTATCAATTGTTAACCCTCCGGGATGGGTGATGAGAAAAACAGGTCCTGACCCCGGCATTACAGCCGGTTTTATTGCACAGTTGGCCCGCTTATATCCTAACCATATATCTGCAGTTGAATTGTTTCCACGCGCAAACACAATCGATGGCTGGAATACAACACCAAACCCCCAGGCGTATTTGGAAATCTATAAACAGACATCCGCTACCCTCAACGAAATCAACCCAGATATTTTGCTCATTGCGGGAGGCCTGGTTCCGATAAACAGCACCGACAATTCAAGCCAAGTCAATGATCTAGAATATCTGCAAACGTTATATGATGCTGGCGCCAAAGAACTAGTCCCAATCATCAGCTTGCGTTATTCCAAGGTATCTGGAATGCCAATAGACGAGCCAAATGCTGATGCTCCAGAAGTATTTCGCCATTACGAAGCAGTTCGATCCGTGATGATTAAAAACGGTCATGAAGCAGGAATGATTTGGATTACCGGATTTTCATGGCCGGTTAATTCCCCAACCTTGGAATACGGAGATGTGAACTCACCCGCACATAAAGCCGATTCACAAGCACGTTGGTTCGCACAAGCCTATCAGTTGGCGCGTTCTCAGCTGTATATCGGGACTGTATTCCATAGCTGCCTCGAATGGAATCCAAATGATCGTGGTGAAACTCATGCCAAGGATTGCTTGATCGAAATTTCAGCTAACAAGACTCGTCTGCATCCGGCTGCGAGTCTCCTAGCTCAGTTGAACAATACACAAGGAACCTCATCTGGCAGTAAATCAGTATTTTTAATGGTGAAGAAATTACATAACCCCAAATACAAAAATAATCTAAAGACTGGTGCTCAATGAAATTGTCTCCGAAGTTGTTCTTACTCTCGATATTCACCATATTCTTGATTTCTGGCTTATTAACCGGTCGAGCAACTGCTAAAGCGGGGCAGATATTCTTCGCGAGTTACAACGCAACCCGCCTAGAGGGAATATCAGAATCCAATGATTCAGGTTATCCAGTACCATCAGTATTCAACCCGGATACTATCTCTCAGCAAGGAGAACTGAATAACTCAAAGCAGCGCAGCATATTGATCATCACGGTTGATGATATAAAAGCCAAGAGTGCTAGGCTGGATAGTGTCTGGATGATCTTATATGTACCAAGCTCACCAGAAATCACACTGATACCTGTATACCCAAGAATTAGTTTCCGTGGGAAAAACATAGTTGCTGATACAGACGATGACCTTCAATCCATATTCAAGATGGAATCGGGTGGAATTCTCGATCCGATGTTTCTAGCCCATCTAACAGAAGATGGCTTCACCTGGTCAAAACACATTGTCTTGGATCGTTCAACCATCAAGCAAATTGATCACTTCGTAGCCAATCCCCAAATAGATTATCCAGTCGATTCGCAGCATGGGGAGCTCAGTTCAATCACTCCAAAAACAGAACTCACCCCAACTGAGAGAATCATATCTCAGGCGAAAACTGCCCAAAACATTTGTATCCACTATACCGATCTCAGGCTCTCACCAGAAAATGTTCTCAGATATTTTCCGCGTTTAGTGGATCGAATTGAAACTGATATCAGTGCACAAGAAGCCGCTTATGAGATTTGGACTTTCGCAGGAGCCATGGCGGGGTTCAGATGCGTATTCCCCTCCTTCTCAGCGATGCATACAGTAAATAATTAGCTCCAAACCATCATCTACAATACCCCATTAACCTCACCTGCCAGGAAACGATGCTTCTCTGTTTCAGGTCTTACAGTCCCATCATGGGCATGCTTCTTGCATCAATCAGATGACATGTAATTCTCACACTTTCTGGAGAAATCATAATGATATCAATACCTGCGGATCAGCTCATGCTCCTGATGGCAATCACCCTCTTTATTTTGGGTTTATTAGGTGTGATTATCGGGATCATCATCCTTGTTACACGCACTGCCAGCCAAGAAGTGCGTACAATCGCAACTCAGACTACGCGCCTTGCACAAAAAGGATTAAGCGACGATATCGTCGGCCTTGTTGGGAATACATCGGCACTCTTAGAAGCGCTGAATGCGCTCGTCAGGACAACCGCAGGAATTGGCGTCTTTATCACCATCGTAGGGTTGCTGATGATGGTGGCATCTGGTTGGATAGCATACCAACTTTACTCGATATAGGCGAAAAGACATGGCCCCATATCTATTTGTATCGGAACTGCTTAATAAGTTCCCAGAATCCTGCTGGTCCTGGTTAATACCTTCGCTCCGGCAGGATTCTCGCTTGTGGACTGACCTGTGTAGCGATTTTGGCAAAGAAACGCTAGATGTTCTCTCAGGAAATCCGGAAGATTTTCATCCAGCAGCTTTGTGTCTACTTGCACTTAAATACCCATCAACTGCGTCTGATTTACGACAAGAACCACTGTTGCCAATTAATCGAAACTTTCGCAGCGACAGGGACTTCCAAGAAAACCTTAATCATCCTGTATTTCTCGCCCAGACCGGAATTGGAGCACTGCGATTAAGAGAAAAGAGGCGAGAGGCTGGATCATGGGAAAGCTTGTCCCACGAGATACAACTATCAGATGCAACTGTATTAGCTTGTTTGTACGACATCGTATCAGATCCGCAGGAGTTGCTCTTAGCATTAATAACCGCAGCGGATCCCATCAAGGTCACCGATATGATCATGCGTAGACCGATGTCGCCGGAAGATCACACCGCACTCATCATACGTGCATTAAATGAAGCGAGTTCAATAGGACAAGCTGCTATTTTTGAGCATATAAACACCAAATACCCAACCCTAGTCCCGTGCATAGTTAACCAATTCGGGTTTGAATCTAGAATTAATGGTGATATTCGATACCCAAATATCGCTCCATACGTTGATTCTCTCAACAAATATCTGCAATCCACTTATGTTGGTAGATTCAAGGACCAGCAAAATGATTTCGTTAGTGGTTTACAATCAGCGCTAAAAACCATTGATTATATGCGTGCTCAATTTGCTTCACAAGCAGCTGAGAATGCTAGGAAACATGACCTCAAGGACGATAGTCTAGCTGCTTGGGAGATTGCGCTTCAGATTAATCCGGCTGATCAAGATATTATTGGCAACTACAGTCTTGCTCTAATCGATAACGAGTACTTCGACCGGGCCAGAACAATCCTAGATAGTCAAAACATAGACTCAATCGAACAAAATAATCCATCATTTGCTTACTCACTTGCCTCTGCATCGTTAGCAATAAAAAGCGGGGACCGAAAAACTGCACGAATTTTCGCAGGCCAAGCCTACCAGAATTTAAGTCCAACAAATGATATACCGAGTAAGCAAATTGCTGACTTATGCAATCTGTTCATTGATACCGGTTTACCATCTGAAGCGGTAAGAACCTTGGAATATGGTTTCAGCCAATATCCAAATGATGAAGAGATAATTAGCCGCTTATCCATCCTATATCGGCAAGTTGGAGATATTGTTCAGTCACCAGAAACTGCAAAACTTGCTGTTGCAATCAATCCTGGATCTCTCACTCTTAGGAGAATACTTGCCGACAGCCTGGAGGAATCTGAAAGATGGATTGCCGCTATGGCGGAACGCAAAATAATCCTTGACCGTCAATCCGATACTCCAATAGATGATCTCCATGCACTTGCAAAAACTGCGCTCCACGCCAACCGACCCGGTGAGTCATTGGCCGCTTGCCAATCCGCACTCCTGATTAATCCTGATGACGGAATCGCTTATGCATATCTGGGAGAAGCATATAGAGAAATGGATCAATCAGAAAATGCCATCGAATGTGCAAACAAAGCGATCCAATTATTACCGGCTCATCCCCAGGTCTGGATCACAAAAGCCACCTTGCTGTCTAAGGCGAATCAAGAAAATAAAGCGTTAGAAACGCTTCGCAGTGGGGCGCTTTCTTCACCAACCGATCCATCTCTTCAACTTGCCCTTGCAGAGATGTATATCATGCTTGGTTCAAAAACCCAAGCTTTAGCTGCCTTGCGTACAGCCTATGATTTATGGCAGCAAGCAGAATCAAATAGTGTTGATCCCCGGCTCGTTCGTAAAATCATCTTGCAGCTAGCAACAACCTTGCTAGATCTTGGTCACCAGGAAGAGGCCTTGAGTATTTTGCAGAAAGGGTATCAGACATTCCCTAAAGACCCAGATATCTCATATTTGCTAGCCAAACAATACCTCAGTGAGAATCAACCTTTTTCAGCAATGGGACCATTGCACAATACATTATTTGCTAAACCACAGGACTACGAACCTTATTTCGACTATGCGAATTGCTTGCTATCCCTCCGTGATGAGCTGCGTGATGAGCAGAAATATACTGTCCTCACAAGCTTGGAGTATGTTCTGCAAAAAGAACCGCAGCACAATGAGGCAACAGCGCTATATGGAGAAGCGCTATTTCTTAACCAAAAATATTCCGCTGCATTAGATGCATATCGCCAATCAATCGAATCTGGTTTAGCTCAAGATCCTGAGTGGGCGGTGCGCATAAATTTGGGGATGGGGAAAGTCACTCGAGAGCTCGGTGAAATCGAAGCCTCTATCGCAGCGTTGAGGGAAGCACTCCAAGCCGATCCTAACAATCGAGAGGTAAATCGGGAGCTATCGGTTTCCTACGATTCAGCTCAACTCTTTGAAGATGCTTGGCAGGCGACAAATGCTGCCCGCCCAGAGGATCCTGAAGATATCGCAGATGCCATCTGGTTCGCTGATCGCGCTATCGATTTGCAAAGCCGACCTGGTCTGGATCAAGAAGATGTTATCGGTCAGGCTTTGCTTGTCCTGAACGAATCACTTGAAGTTGCATCCGATCGGGTAGACCTTCTAATCCAGTTGACTAGAGTGCAGATTCAACTCAATGAGCATGAAGCTGCTCTCCAAACCATTAAACAGGTACTTGAGAGCGATCTGAACGCTGTCCAAGACAAGCTCGAGCTCCATGAGCTTATCAATAATCTGCATACTGCTGCTGCCCTGTGCATCGAATTAGGCGAGCCTCAGTATGCTGTAATCAGTCTCGAGAAAATATTGTCTTTGACTGAAGATTTAAGCGAGAGGAATGATTTATACAGTGTAATCCAAAACGTTGATTTGGTTGATTTATTGAAGGAAATCGGTAGATACCATTATCTCTCGGGTGAAATGGATAAGGCTTTGGTCAATCTCAATCAAGCCTTATTACTGGATCCACAAAATACATCCTTGTATCTTGAAAAGGCGTATCTGCTTGTTAACAGAAATACTATTGAAACAAGTAGAGAGACTGAGGCAAGTGATGTTGAGGCCAGGCAAGTTATTGAAACAGCTGTAGAAATTGACCCAACGAATCCTGGACTCTATATTTTTAATGCTCAAATTTATCGCAGGCTTGGGGATCTCACCTCAGCACACAAAGTGATTGGACAAGCATTAGATTTACTGCAGGATCAAGAGCTAGGGTCGGATATTCTCGCGATCTTCAATTCATCACCTACCAACTATACAGATAAGAATGGAACCGAGCGCAGTGATAATTTGCATTCCTTGGAGCTTGCAGCGAGAATCACTGCCGCGGAGATATCGGCCGCAATGCTGAATTATGATCAAGCCAGGAAATTCTTGCTTGCCGCAGGCCCCACCGACACTACTCCACTATCTCTTCGGGTTGATTACCATTGCTTAAATGCTGAACTTGCC
This sequence comes from Anaerolineales bacterium, assembly GCA_041551115.1. GTDB lineage: Bacteria > Chloroflexota > Anaerolineae > Anaerolineales > UBA4823 > DAOVXM01. Next base: position 10,933 of record JBFENN010000029.1, on the reverse strand, counting down.
TTGGAAGGAGCCGACACTCATACCGCTGCTCGAGCCTTCAATGCGATATCTGATATTCAAGAAGTGCATCCGAGGGTTTTGGCGCTACACGCTCGCTTAGCTGCGCGGGAACCAAGTCACCAGCTTCATTACAATCCTGAAGAAAGCATCTGGACCTCGCCAGCTGTTGAACATCTACAAAACGCCATTAGCATTATTGAGCTCCCAACCTGGCAGGCAACAACTGATCTTAATGACTACAGATTCAGCTCTGCCATTAGTACAAGGTTTGCAATCGCAAATACGTGTGCTGAACTTCGGATGTGGGATAAAGCTCTTTATTACGCCAGAGCAATTAGCATTGAGGCCCAAGCTGAGCCGCGCAGCCATACCCTGCTAGCACAGATACTCCTCTTTAGGGCAGAATACCAGCGCTATTGCGATCAGGTTGGTGTAGTCACCCGTGCACCGGGAGAATTTGCTAAAAACCTGGAAACCCAGCAAGAATTTGCGAATACGGTTAGAGAAGCAGAGGTTGGGTTACGGAAAGTTAAATCAACCATCGGTACCCAGCGAAGATGGAAAGAATGCGAATCAATTATCCTCCAACTCGAATTGCGTGGTGAAGCAGTATTCAGTCCAACGATCAAAACGGCAGCAAACATAGCTGAATTACCCGAAAGCGTAGGGAATAAGATTGCACAAATTTACTGCTTTGGTGAATTTGGAGACTTATTGGAGGCGGGCAATATTGGCCGAGCTTTCCCTCAGCATCCATTTGTACTTGGCCAGCTCGCACTCATCCTAGAACCTCATAAACCTCGCCAAGCATTAATAGCTGCCCAAGCAGCAATAGAAGCTCTAGCCAATCCGGATCCACCCTTGTCCATAGACAATTCCGAAGATCATGTCTACCTTCGAATTGAAGATGCGCCAATGCTGCAGGTGATTCTGGCGAAGATCATGCTAAACAATGACATCCTGCTGACAAATCCCACTTTGGCATTTTACACGATCCTTTCTGCGATCGATGTTTGGCCAGATGAGCCAAGCTGGCATGTATTGGCGGCAAATTTATATCTCAAACAAGCCGCATTGAACGAATCTCAAGATATGTCCGAAGCCGTAAAGCATCTAGCTATAGCTGTAGAGCTTGACCCGGGTGATGGACTATCAATGCTTGAATTAGGTAAGTTATATCTAGAAAATTGCGAACGTGAGTCTGCCCTTAGAACACTTGAGAAAGCTTGCCAGATCATGCCAGATAACTATTATGCATGGTATCTTTTTGCAAAAGCGCACAAGGAAACGGGAGATTACAAGAAAGCAGCCGCATTTGGACAACAGGCTCAAGAACTCATGCCGGAGAGCATACTGCCAGAAATCCTGATGTGTGAAATCTCGTTAGCCAAAGGTGACTTACAGGATGCGCTGGATCATATCCAGAATGCAATCACTATCAACCCATTGGATCAAGATGCTATTGTATTGAAGAGTAAAGTTCTGGTGGCACTCGGAAGATCCGATGAGGCACTCGGTGTGATATCAACAGCGATTGAAAACACACCCAATACGCTGCCATTCCAGATCGAACAAGTTCACTTATACCAGCAATTAGAAGGCATTGATAGAGCTCTGCAGCATCTGCATAAACTCATCAATGAATACCCTGATAATCCAGAAGTTTTAACGGTTATGGCCGGACTCTTAGAGGAGAAAGGTGAAATCGAGGCTGCGGTACAGCTTACCCAGCAAGCTATCCGCGGATGGTCTGAGACCACTGACCGTGAACCATCACTAACTGTTCAGGCAGACACCCACTTGCTGCTCGGAAGGTTATTGTGCAGAAGCGGACAACTAGATCAGGCAATTCATCACATCAGTCAATCTATTCAATTAAATCCTAACCAGGCTGAAGCCTACCTTGAATTGGGGCAAGCCTATCTATCTAGGCGACAACCTCAAGAAGCACTGCAAACTTATCAACAAGGAATTACCGCAGCACCTGGTAATGAACAGCTATATTTCTATGCTGGACAATTGCTAAAGGATAGAAAAGAGTATATCGAGGCTGAACAGTTATTGCGGAAAGCCAGCGAACTTGCCCCTGATGATATTAAGATCCACCGACTCCTTGGCGCAGTTGTTGCAATCAATTTAGTCCATAACAGCCACTCTAATCGACCAAATTGGGGGATCGGGCCTTCAACCCGGTAATCTTACTGCTGGAGGAGAACACCTGGATGTCAGCAACAAACAACTCAACTCTAGCAAGGCGAAAGTTTTCAAGAACTGAGATCATTACATTATTAAAAACTGCCAAAAAACTCGGGGAACAACGATTCTTCAAAGAAACGGCGCTCGCATGGTTGGCATCCTTCCCGGGTGACTTGCCTGTTGAATTACTGTACGCTCAGGGATTAATTAGATTCGGGCATCCACAGCACGCTCAACCAATCATCAAACAGTTAACTATGACCGATCCCGAATACTTGGAGGCGGTTGAACAGCTGCTTGAGGTGCAGTCCCCCCAACCCGGCATTCCGAAGACACGTCGTTGGCGTCGTAAACAGATTTCAGAAAATTATCAGACTTTGGGATGGGTGCTGGCACTTGGAGGTAATCCAAATTCAGCCAAGGGTCAATCGAACAGTAAAAATTTCGAAGAGATAAAATCAATTGTCGCTACAAGTAAAACTCATGCCAAGATCCGCATGATGGTAGACAAGCATAACCTGGCTGGTGCCGAATCCGGGATCCATCTTCTGTTAGCGAATGATCCAATTGAACCACTCACCGCTGTAACACATCTACGCATAGTAAAAGGGCAGACCGAGCAAGGTACACTCACTGCTGATACACTTATTGATTTGGCTGACCATTATCACCAGAAATGGCCCAGTTGTATCCAATTATCTCTCCAACTTGCGGACGCGATGATGGGCGGTGGAAACGCGGATGCCGCCGTTAACATGCTCCATCAAGCTGTGGTCCAGGATATTACCGGACAGGTTGCCCGTCGTCTTTGGGGTGCGAGGCATAAGTATCGCTCACTGTGGCCTCAGAAGCTCGAGCTCGCCCTAGAAGTCCAAGTCCCTGCATCCATTGCAGCAATGTACGGGTGGAATAGGTTAACCGCTGGCGAAATCGTAAGCACTGATACTGACCTTGCTCCAGTTACAAACATTGCCTTTACCGATCCAAGAGCCCCACAGCCGTCTGAAAATCATGCCGAAAGTCATGAGCTGAGGGAAAAAAATGAGGAGCTGCTATCGATAAAAAGCGAGCTCGAACAAATTGGCATCCAGGTAAAAAAGCCAGAAATCGCAAAAACAGATGGGCGTTTTCCAGTTTACGTCGTCATGACAACCCGCGCTGGAATTCGCGAACGCTACGGAGAGCAAGATGCTGATCTGATCGAATCAGAACTGCAAGGTTTGGTCGGAACGATCAACAAATACAAAGATTGGAGTTCCGTGCTTTTTTATGCTGATGAGGGTATATATTGGCAGGGTAGATCCCACCCTCTGAAACGGGATCCGGTCCCACAAAAAGATCCCTGGGCCTTAAAACTTGCTTTATCTGATTTAGATACCGAATTAGCAAAACGAGGCGAGCGGATCGGTGCAATATTGATTGTAGGTGGACCAGCTGTCGTTCCTTTCCATCACCTGCCTAATCCGGTGGACGATGATGATGATGATGTCCCATCCGACAATCCTTACGGCACTTTAGATGAGAATTATTTCATCCTCGAATGGCCGGTCGGTCGATTACCCGATGACGGTCAACCCGGAAAAGCAAAGTCCGAGAACTTACTGCACTTACTTGAAGTCATCCGGTCCAAACATATCGAAATCCAATCCAACCAAAGTCGTTCCTCATCGCTATCCCGTATTTTTGAATCATTATTTGGTTGGATAATCGGACGATTCCAGTCAACCGGTTTCTTGCGCTCCAGCTTTGGTTATACAGCTGCAATTTGGAAACAGGCATCGGTTAAGGTTTTTCGACCCATTGGAGAACCGCGTTCGCTTCAAATCTCCCCACCAGCCGGGTTGCCAAAATCGAACTCTCCCCACAGACACGGCTCACCTCTACCATCCGCACGATTAGGATACTTCAATCTCCATGGGTTGGTCGATGCCGTCGAATGGTATGGGCAGCGCGATCCTACTGATCCACTCCCAAATGCTGAATATTCACCGGAATTTGATTACCCGATTGCAGTCAAGCCAGAGGACATTGTAAACTCGGGGAAGGCACCCCAAATCGTGTTTAGCGAAGCTTGCTATGGAGCCCATATCCTCAAGCGCTCTATCGAGGAAGCTTTGGCCCTTAAATTCCTTCACTCGGGAACTCAAGCCGTAGTAGGTTCGACAAGTACATCATACGGATCCGTCACAGCTCCTCTAATCGCGGCGGACTATCTCGGGCATGCCTTCTGGAAATATCTCAAAATCGGTTACCAGACAGGTGAAGCTCTACGCCTAGGGAAAATCGACTTGGCGAGAGAGATGCATATTCGACAAGGCTATCTAGATGGAGAGGATCAAAAAACCTTAATCTCATTTATTTTATATGGTGATCCACTTGCGTATCCCGAACGATGGAACAATAAAACAAAAACTATCCGGCGAACATCTGAGCCTGAGGTGGCCGTCAAAGCAATCTGCGATCGCAACCATAGCGATCACCAGTCTGATCCAATTCCTGATGACATGCTGACATTCGTAAAAAGTGTTGTCCACCAGTATCTACCGGGCATGCAAGATGCAAACGTCCAAATGAGTTATGAGCATATAGTCTGCGATGGTGATAGCTGCCGACCAGTTTTCTCCATCAAGTCTCAAAACGGAAATATCCATACCGATATGGCATCTCCGCATGAAGATCCGTCTCGAAAAGTCATTACGCTGAGCAAACACATTGACAGCTCTAACCTAGTTCACAAGCATTTTGCCAGGCTTACTATCGATAACACGGGAAAGTTGGTCAAACTAGTCGTCTCGCGGTAAAACATGGTATGATTGCGCCTCGTGAGAAGTCGCGGAGTATTTTCCCCTTTAAGATGGCTGGCTTTCTTCTTCTTGCTGGCAGCACTCGTACTGACGGTTTTCCAACTAGTACGCTACAGCAGGTTGCGTGCAAACCTACCAACTGGTTTGCAAATTGCCGGCATCCCGGTCGGCGGTTTGGACAGGCAGCAGGCAGCCCAACGTCTACTAGAAGCCTATACGATTCCAGTAGAACTGCAGTATGGTGATGCCCTAATTCAGCTTGATCCATCGGTCGTGGATTTCCAGTTGGATCTTGATACGATGCTTGCGGCTGCCGATATCCAGCGCACCCAAAATACTTTCTGGGAGGGATTCTGGGATTTCCTCTGGGGGCGAACATCCACGACAGTTGATGTTCCTCTGCGGGCTTCATTTTCAGAGACGCGTTTGCGCACCCACCTGGAGCAAGAAGTGGCACAGCGCTACGACCAACCTCCATCACCGGCCCAACCTATTGTTGGCACCGTCAGTTTCCAACCTGGAACCCCAGGGAGTTCGCTGGATATAGACGGTTCTATTGTCCTGATTGAAAACGCATTATTTTCAAACCTCCACCGGCAGGTTGCACTGCCGTTATTACGCGACGCCCCGCCTCGCCCAGCTTTCCAAAACTTGGAAGTACTTATCCGGCAAACGATAGATCTAGCAGAATTCGATGGTCTTGTGGGAATTTACCTGATGGATTTACAGACCAACCAGGAATTGCATATGGCATACAGCCAAGGGGAAATGATCTCGGTCCAGCCCGATATCGCATATACTGCCTCAAGCATGATTAAGATTCCTATTATGGTTTCTGTTTTCAACCGGCTAGGGGATAATCCAGACGAAGAGACCCTAAATTTGCTGGGTGAGATGATTGAGAAATCCGGTAATGAAACTGCAGACTGGTTGATGGATCGGGTTATCGATCCTAACCGCGCTCCGCTATTTGTAACTGAAGATATGAAGGCGATCGGACTGGAAAATACATTCCTGGCGGGATATTTTTCACTGGGTTCCCCCCTATTAAGCCTTGAACAAACCCCTGCCAACCAGCGTATCGATATAAGTACAGATCCAGACCCATACAGCCAAACCACTCCATCGGATATTGGTATGTTGCTAGAAGATATCTACATATGTGCGCAAGAGGCTGGTGGTCCATTATCTGCAGTATTTGAAGGCGAGATAACACAGGAAGAGTGCCAACAGATGATCGAGCACTTGGTGAATAATAAACTACCCGTCCTGCTCACTGGTGGTATCCCAGAAGGGACCAGAATCGCGCATAAACACGGATGGGTATCATTAAATGGTATTATCAATACGATTGGCGACTCTGGGATAATCTACTCGCCCGGCGGAGATTACATCTTAGCTGTCTTCCTGTATCACCCTGTGCAATTGGTGTGGGACCCGGCATCCGGACTAGTCGCAGACATTTCGCGAGCAGTATATAACTATTACAATCTACCACAGTAGAACATCCCCAAAAATCACTTCAGCCCTCAGCCGTAAAACAGATAATCGCTCTGCATAGTTTGACTTCAGTTCTCAAGCCTGATTGAAATATCCAATTAATCAATTTTCTAAAAATTACTGGCATGATGTGGAACTTGATATATAATCAAGGTAGAAGCCTCTCATCGTTCCACCTCAGGTGGACCATTCATGTCAAACCAGTAGAACTTTCCAACCAAAAGGCGCACGCCCATGCGAAAAACAACCGTATTACGACCATCAAAGACAAGAAAACGCATTACCGCTACGATCAGCTTGTTTGTTATGCTGTCAATGGTATTCGGATTAGCAATCAGCAAGACACAAGCCGCCAGCACTGCATACACAGTCCAGAGCACTGAGTCTGCAGACATATCTGAAAACGTTTTCGGGGTCGAGATTACCCCACTCGACGAAAGTGGCGGGCTTGCGGAAATCACAGATACACAGACGAAGTGGGTCAAGGGTGTCGAGATATTGTGGTCTGAGGTGGAACCAACCCTGGGAAATTATGAATGGCCGATCCTTCAAGACTCTGCTGATGAGTTCGATAATGCTATCCAGGAAAATTTAACACCCATAGTTGTGATAAGGAATGCTCCGGAATTCGCCCGTCTGGTAAGTGGGATAGATTGCGGTCCTATCCATCCAGATTTCTATACTCATTTCGGCAACTTTATTGTGCAACTTACCTCGAACAGTGCATCACCGTTTAATGGAAAAGACCTTCGCTACATCTCAATATGGAACGAACCTGATATTGATCCCAATTACCCAGATACTTTTTCGGGATCTTTCGGCGGTTGCTGGGGAGATCATGATGATCCTTATTATGGGGGTGAATCATATGGAGAGATGCTCGAAATTATCTACCCAATTATCAAAGTGGCTAACCCCAACACGCAGATCATTGCTGGTGAACTGTTGCTCGACTGCAGCCCAGAATTGGACAGCGAATGCCTGCCGGGTAAATTCTTCGAGGGTGTGCTGCGAGCCACCAGCTCCTTCGATGGTGTCAGCTTCCATGGCTATGATTATTATCTGGGCAGCCTTGGACAGTATGGCAACACGAATTGGAATAGTGGCTGGGATTCTTACGGTCCGGTTTTGGTATCTAAGGCTGAATATATCGCCGGATTGTTGCAATCAGCAGGCTTGGACGACAAATTTATCATGAACACCGAGTTCGCCTTGCTTTGTGACAATTGTGATGGCGACGGCAACTTCGAAACAACAAAGGCCTCATACTTGGTGCAAGCTTACGCTAGAACGATTGCTTACGGACTTGAAGCCAACATCTGGTTCGATGTCACTGGTACATGGGGGAGAAACAATGGTCTACTAAAAAGAGATCTAACCAAGCTCCTCGCATTCTATACTTATCAATTTGCCAGCAGCAAGCTGAATGGCATTACCCAATTCAGCGAGATAACCCAATTCGATGGTGTCACGGGTTACGAATTCAATGGTGCTCCATGTGAGGGCGATATTGATTGTAATGTTTGGATTCTGTGGTCACGAGATGGTGCTAATCATACCGTATCCTTACCTGCCGCCCCACTCGCTGTACAGGATATGTACGGCAACCCGGACACGAAAAACCAGACTATTACAGTCTCATTAACACCGCTCTATATCGACATGCCCACAATCTATCCCAGAATTAGAATGCCCCTCGTGACGAATTGTGCATCATTCATCAACAATCTAGTCGTGAATGGCGGTTATGATTGTGGAACGGCCGCTTGGCAATTCTACGATGACTTTTCACCAGTCACCTTAATCACATCATCACCAGAAAATCCTACAACTGGATCAACTGATACATCAATTCCTCTTGGTATGGCATCCGCGTTATTGGGCGACCCGACCCTACCCTGTTTAGCTGACCAGCTGCCACCAAATCCGGATGATTTTGCCGGTGTTGATCAGCAAATATCTCTACCTGATGCTTCAAAGCTAACCCTGAGCTTCTCCTACATCATCTATTCCCAAGATTATTCCAGCAGTGGCGATTTTGATCGCTTTGAAGTGTATATCGATAACCAGTTTGTCTGGGGTGATGGAAATGAGTACAATGTGTTAGGATGTGGATGGTACCGAGTACCAGGCCCTTACAATCCCAGACTTCTCGATCCAAGCGGGCAGAGGGCTCAAGCAACTCTTGACATCTCCAGCTACGCTGGCCAAACGATCAACCTTTCATTCCGCAATTACCTGCGCTATGACCAATGGTTCAATACATACACATATTTAGACAATGTCTTGATTATCGCTGAATAATACTTATATGTAGGTCAAAATCGAATGGATTAGTACAGGTGCTTGAAAAAAGTACCTGTATTTTCATTTATGACACTGATCTCGCAGAATGCTTGTTTAAGTATTTCTCATCCAAGCACCTAAACTATCCTATATAATCCAATAGGAGTTGAATTTAGGCATTACCCGGTGATAACTTAAGCGATGGAGCAGAATTTTGATCATGGGCGTACAGGTATCGGGATTGTCGCTATCATTCCTGCTTATAATGAGGCGGCGAAGATCGTCCCCGTAATTCATAAAACCCAGTATCACTTACCGGTACTCGTGGTAGACGATGGGTCAGTTGATCAAACTGCGCTTGTCGCCAAGCAAGCCGGAGCGCAGGTCATCCAACAGTTTGAAAACCAAGGCAAAGGCGTCGCATTGCAAGCTGGTTTCCAATGGGCACTTGAGCAGGGACACAGCGCTGTGGTTACCCTGGATGCAGATGGACAGCATGACCCAGGCGAAATTCCGCAGTTTATCAAAGCATTTGAAGCAACCGGTGCTGATCTCATCATTGGCAAGCGCGATTTTTCTGATATGCCCTTCATACGCAGGCTAGCCAACTGGTTGGGAAAGATTGCTTTCTCTTGGGCACTAGGACAGGATATCCCTGACAATCAGTCGGGGTTCCGCTTACTGAGCTCGCACATGGCAAGTGAAATGCTAGCGAGCCTTGAAAGTGGGTTCGAACTTGAGGTTGAGATGATAGTAATCTGCATTAAGAATGGTTTCACAATGGATTGGGTCCCTATCCGCACGATTTACACGGGTGAAGGAAGCCATATCAACCCGCTCCAGCATATCCGTAATTTCTTGCGCATGGTCCAAAAGGCGCGCTCCGCACGCATATCAAGAAAGATTCGAAATGGATGAAATCAATCAAGGTGCTTTTAAACTTACCCGGAGAGGATTCTTGAAAACAACCTTAGTTGGTACAGCTGCCATATTTGCTGGTTCATCTTTGTTGCTGGGTGGAAAAAACGAAGCGGGAAAGCCAGTTCTAGATTTTATTGAAGTGCCAATTAAGGGATTGCATCCCAGCGTGGAAGGGTTCAAAGTTATTCATATCACAGATATCCACCTCAGTTTATTGACCCATATCGATGTCGTGAAAAAGGCAGTTGCATTAGCGAACAGTGTTCAACCTGATGTTGCATTGATAACTGGAGATCACATCTGGAAGAACTCGGCCGCAATGTTCGTTCTTGCCCCAACGCTCACCCAGATCAACGCACGCCATGGAGTCTTTGCCAGCTTGGGCAATCATGAACTTTGGGCTAATGAAGCGGTCGTCAAGCAAGCCATGCAAGAAGCAGGGCTGCCGCTGTTAGAGAACCAAGGAGTAGACCTGCCAGTTGGCAAAGGTAGTGTTTACATAGCCGGTCTAGATGACGCCTGGAGTGGTGATCCGGACCTGGATGCTAGCCTCGCAGACAACCACAACAATGCTCCAGTCATCTTGATGTGCCACGAGCCTGATGTAGCCGATCACTACGCCCGAACTCATAAAATCGCCCTGCAGTTGTCCGGCCACACCCATGCGGGTCAGGTGCGGCTGCCTCTGTACGGTCCGGTTGCCTTGCCCTACCTCGGCCGCAAGTACGAGATGGGACTTTACCGCGTTGAAGATATGTGGCTCTACACCAACCGCGGGCTGGGCGTAATCAGTGTCCCGCTGCGCTACAACTGCCCCCCCGAAGTTACCGTGATCACCCTGGTACGCGCCTGAGCTCTGTTTTTCAGAACATTAAGGTATAATTCAGCCGTCAGCCCCTGTAGCTCAATGGATAGAGCGCCGGACTTCGAATCCGTAGGTTGGGCGTTCGAGTCGCCCCGGGGGCGCCTATATGTAGGGGTATAACGCTCCAGCACACCCATATCTAGGGGTTTCGAGCCTGTCATTCCTGACAGGCTCCTTTGTTTTACTGCAAACTTACTGCAACCGGTGTGAGAATTTCGTACATTTTCTCAGCCACATCTTGTTGCATAGATGGAATGACGTGCGAGTATGTATCCAAGGTCAAGCTAATCGTAGAGCGTCCCAAGCGGTCCTAAACTATCTTAGGGTGAACTCCTTGTTGTAGCGTCAACGTTGCCTAAGT
>JBFENN010000028.1:0-26595 GCA_041551115.1 Anaerolineales bacterium | reverse complement strand
GGTTAAACCCTGGTGGAGGATCATAGGATTGGTAAGCATAGGCCGGGTCCATCAATCCAGGGTAAAGACAGAAACCCAATATGAAGGGAAGCAATAGCCTTTTTCGCATAACCTAACTGCTGATCTTCATAGATGATAAATCAGGGGTGAATGACTCAAGGTAGTTTTTTGGAAAAACAATGAAAACACAAACAACGAACATATGTTCTAATTATAACACAAAAAGAAATAACTGTCCACTGCTTAATGGAATGTTTCGATTACTTGATATCGTGAATCTAGCTTGAACAAAAGTTCCTCCCCCGACATGTAATAAGGAAGAGGAAAAACTTCGGTGTGTTTGTTATTATGGCCCAGACAATCATTGAAAATTGAGCATGATCGAAATCGAATCTTTCAAGTCCAATTATGGACCTTCAACCCATTCGTACCCCGCAGCCATCCATTGATTCATACCACCTGCCATACTAGTTGAGCTCTCATAACCTGCGCCTTGGAGGATATCCCTGCCAACCTGGCTGCGATTTCCTGAACGGCAAACAACTATAACTTGTTGATCTGTCGGGATTTCATTGAGCCGGTTCTCTAGCTGGGCGAGAGGAATAAGTGTCGCACCAGGAATATGGTACTCAACCCATTCTTCCGGTTCACGCACATCAAGAACAAATGCTCCCGTATCACGAAGGATAGCGGCTTCATCAACAGTAATTTCCTGTGGTATTTGAGATTCTATAGTTGTGGTTGAGTTATTTCCCTGAAAGATAAATACTGCTCCAATCGCGAGCACAATAATTGCAGCTATCCCGATGCCTATCCACAGCTTGTTATTTCCCGAAGATTTCTGTTTACTCATTGCAGACACTCCTTAGTCAATTATTATTCCTACTCATTTGATGCAAAATCTCTCAGATGGTGACATTCCAATCAATGGTCAATCGTATGTGTCATCATAGCAGCTCAAAGATTGACCCTAAGTAGTAATTGTTTATTTTCCAAATTGAATATACATTGAGGCAGACCTGATATATCTGGGTCTAACTTTGCAGCTTGGGAAATGTTTGATTGAATCAATAACTCGAGAATCTGCTGATCAAGCATGCATAATTCTGGATGCTTTTCCACGATTTGACGATATGGACAATGACCAAAGATGATAACTGGTGCGTGGTGGCGAGCTTCCCAACGGGCTTTGTAGTTCAAATCATTCAATAACTGGATCGCGTGGATCAATTTACCAGGAATTGTCCTGGGGATCTGGAATTCTGTTTTCGTGCTTAATATTTGCAAGGCGATCATTCTGAGGAGTGTGGGATGTTTCTCCACTGGTTGAGATCTTATGAAAACTTCAATTAGCGCATCAATAAACGCAGTAATATTTGACTGGACAGCATGTTCCTCCAGCTGATAGATCATGACAGGTCTGCCACGTTTGTGAGTACGGCGGGTTCCTGCTACTTTTATCACGCCCTCAGATAAAAGGATATGTAAGTGATGGCGGATGTTGGCAGCAGTACATCCGACAACATGACTGAGCTCGGAAGTCGTAGCAGTTTGCTTCTGCTGTAAATATTCAAGGATTCTTATTCGGGTAGATTTCATAGCGTGATTATAGCAAAAAGATTAATAAAACAAATATATATTTATTTTTTATTTTGGTTGCCAGGTCTCACATTCACTTGTATAATTTGTTTTTGACTGAGACACATGGATAAAACACTGACTTGGGAAGATTCGTACGCAATTGCATTGACTCTAATACAGAAATTCCCTGCAAGAAATCTTGAAGAAGTCTCCCTGGGCATGATCTACAAATGGGTTATTGGATTACCAGAATTCGTCGACGACCCAGTGCTCGCAAACGATGAGATATTGACGGCTATCTACCATATATGGATTGAGGAGGCATACAACTCATGAGCAATGAATTGAATTCACACGATTACGAGATTCCACCAGAGATGGAAGGGCAGGTGACGATCACTACGCTCGACAAGTTGTACAACTGGAGTAGACGGTCGTCCTTGTGGCCATTAATGTTTGGTCTAGCGTGTTGTGCAATTGAGATGATAGCCACGGCAGCAAGTCGTTATGACTTTTCTCGTTTTGGCATGGAGGTTATGCGTCCGAGCCCAAGACAGGCGGACATGATGATTGTTTCTGGTACTGTTACTAAAAAAATGATCGTGACAATTGTCCGCCTCTACAACCAGATGCCGGAACCAAAATATGTAGTGGCTATGGGAGCATGTGCTTCGGGAGGTGGACCTTTTAAGGAGGGATACAATGTCGTATCCGGAGTAGATAAATTTATCCCGGTCGATGTTTATATCCCAGGATGCCCGCCAACCCCACAGGCATTGTTGAACGGATTGATCACATTGCAGAAAAAGATTGATAAACAGTCAATAAGAACTGTGCGCTGGTACCAGAAGGATACGAGCGACGAGATACCCATCCCAATTCTTGGACCCGACTTAATTGACCCGCGGCAGAGTGCAGAGATATCCAAATACACTCAGGATAAACTGGTTCGCCAGAATGTTGAGACCACAGCAGTAACAGCTGAGGTTGCAGCCCAAGAAGAGATTGATTAGTGGGAGTGAAGAAGTCCAATGAGTGATCAAATAATTTCTACAGAACAAGATCTTGCGACTAAGTACCCTGATACTGTTGTCCCCGATGAGCGTAAAGGGTATCAGGGGTATATCGTGGAAAAAAATCGGCTGGTTGAGGTAGCAACTGCATTAAGAGATGAATATGGATTCGATTATCTTTCATCGGTCACCGGTGTAGATTACATAACTGAAGATATGATGGAAGTCGTTTATCATCTTTTTCGCAGTACTGGAGGATCAGGTTTAGTACTAAAGACCCAGACTTCTAGGGCTGATGCAGTAGTTCCGTCTTTGGTATCTGTATTTCCTGGAGCAGATTTTCAAGAGCGAGAAGCTTGGGATTTGCTTGGGATAAAATTTGACGGGCACCCTGATTTAAGACGAATTCTGATGTGGGAGGGATTTGAAGGGCACCCACTCCGGAAAGATTGGAAAGAAGCATATTTTGAAGAAGATACGAAACCCTTCAAGAGCCGCTGGCCAGGGGGCGAAGTGAGCAGAATAGAAGATGCGAACATATTCGGAAAAAACGTGGATTATCCGGCCGGATTTGATCTTGAAACCTTGGATCCGGATCGGGATTCATCATTGTATGGTAGTCTAGCGAAGTTCAATGGGAACGGAGGCGGATTAAAGACAGACCAAATTGTTGTCAACCTCGGACCTCAACACCCTTCGACTCATGGCGTTTTTCGTATGGTGGTAACCTTGGATGGTGAGACGATCTTAGCGCTTAAACCCGTTATGGGCTACCTCCACCGCAACCATGAGAAAATTGGCGAACGAAATACTTTCCTACAAAATATGCCGTTTACCGATAGATTAGATTACCTATCGTCAATGAGTAATAATTTTGGGTATGCATTAGCAGTTGAGAAATTGATGGAAGTAGAACCACCCGAAAGAGCAGAATACCTCCGTGTGATCATGGCCGAACTTACCAGAATAAGCAACCATATCTTTGCGATTGGTATGTTCTTAAATGACCTTGGCGCATACTTCACACCGGCTTTGTACGCCATTGAAGAACGAGAGCTGATATTGGATATATTTGAAGCCACGAGTGGCTCACGGATGATGTGCAATTATTTCCGTTTTGGTGGAGTAGCGCGTGATCTACCTGCCGGTGTGTTTGAAAAGATCCACAATCTTGTATATGATCGTCTACCAAGAAAGATTGATGAATTAGATTTATACCTCACAAATAACGAAATCATCCGTTCGCGCGGCCAAGACGTGGGCGTACTAACCCCAGAAGAAGCCATAGCCTATTCTGCTGCTGGTCCTGTGCTGCGAGCTTCTGGGGTTCCATATGATATTCGCCGTGCTGATCCATACAGCATCTATGATCGTTTTGAATTTGATGTAGCAGTACGGTACCATGGTGATGTTTATGATCGCTATATGATCCGGATGGATGAAGTGAAGCAAAGTATTAGAATCCTCCAACAAGCTGTGCGAGATATTCCAGAAGGACCCATTCAGACGGGAAAACCGCAATACCAGGTTCGAGTTCCAGCGGGCGAGTCCTATGGACGAGTCGAAGGACCAAAAGGGGAGCTGGGATATTATGTAGTGTCAACCGGTAAACCAAATCCTTGGCGATATCACGTCCGGGCACCATCTTTTATTAATGTGACTGGGATGGAAACGATGAGTGTTGGCGATAAAGTAGCTGACGCAGTCGCGATTTTGGGTTCTATTGATATTGTCCTAGGCGAGACTGATCGCTGACCTCAAGATAGGAGAGAGTTTGATGGATGGAATGGGTATTGTCAAAGGTTTAGGAGTGACGTTCAAACGTTTCGTTGAGACTTATCTGGATGACATTAAGTGGTTGGGCAAACGTTATTACACTAAGGAAGGTATCCACCACAGGATGAGCTCGGATGCACGGGGAATCTTCACGATTCAATACCCTGAAGAGAAACTCCCTGTACCGGAAGAATTTCGCTACATACCATTTTTACTTTATGAAGAAGGTGAGAACGGAGAGAAAATTGACCGCTGCACATCTTGCGGCATCTGCGCAAAAGTGTGTCCTCCACAATGCATATGGATAGTCCGCACAAATGATCCGAAGACAAAGCGCCCTGTGCCAGAGCCGGCTGAATTTTATATCGATGTGGATATTTGCATGAACTGTGGGTTCTGTGCTGAATATTGTCCGTTTGACGCGATAAAGATGGATCATGATTATGAGATTGCTGTTTATGACCGCCACGCGAATAACATTTACAACAAAGAAAAGCTGTTAAAATCCGTATCTTATTACGCTTCAATAAGACCAGCTAATTACGACCGAGAAGAACAAGCGCGGAAGGAAGCTGAGGAAGCAAAAGCAGCTCGCCGCAGAAGTAAGCAAGCCTCCCAAACGGAATAGCAACTAGCTGATCAATAACGATCTCCAACAGAATTCTTTAATAGCATTGACTAGACAATTGCTATATATGTGTGAATGTGTCACCAATTTATAGGTATCGTCAGAAAATTCTTGGTGGAAGAGGATATTATGAGTAATGACAGAGTGTTAAATGAACAGGTAATACTTTCGGCTTTGAGCAAAGTTCAAGAGCCTGAGCTGCACAGCGACCTCGTATCATTAAATATGATCCGAGATATATCCATAAATGGTAATGAAGTAGACTTTACCGTAGTCTTAACCACACCTGCCTGCCCGATGAAATCAAAAATCCAAGGGGATGCACAGGCTGCAGTATTATCAGTTCCTGGTGTGGAGACAGTTAATGTGAATTTTTCCGCAGAGGTTCCCAATGATGGGCGGACGCGCGGCTTGCTCGATCTGCCAATCCATAATGCCATCGCAGTTGCTTCCGGCAAAGGAGGGGTTGGCAAGAGTACAGTTGCAGTAAATATCGCGGTGGTTTTGGCTCAACGTGGGGCGCAAGTGGGGCTCTTGGATGCTGATATTTATGGACCCAATATTCCGACAATGATGGGTGTTGAGAGATTACCGGCATCCAGCGAACAGAAGTTAATTCCAGCAACAGCCCATGGTGTAAAGATTATGTCGATAGGTTTTCTAGTGAAACCCGACCAACCACTCATCTGGCGCGGTCCAATGCTGCATTCAGCAATCCGTCAATTTTTAACAGATGTAGATTGGGGAGAACTAGATTACTTGATCGTAGATTTACCACCGGGAACAGGAGATGCAGCACTCAGCTTGGCACAATCTTTACCACTTAGTGGTGGGGTTATTGTCACACTACCTCAGCAGGTTTCATTGGATGATGCAAGACGGGGTATGGAAATGTTCCGCCAATTGGATGTCCCAATTTTCGGTGTAGTAGAGAATATGAGCTATCTCGAACTACCGGATGGGTCCAGGGTAGATGTTTTTGGTGAAGGTGGTGGGAAGAAACTGGCTGCTGAGACAGGTGTGGATTATATTGGAGGACTTCCAATGGATCCTTTGGTTCGGGAGGGTGGTGATAATGGAATCCCTGTAACCATCTCCCAACCGGATTCACCAGTTGCAATAGCATTAGCGGAGGTGGCGGAAGCAATCGCTGCCAGAGTCAGCGTTGCAGCCCTAAATCAAAACAACTTGATCCCGATCAATTTTATCGGATAAAATATATCTACTACAGACAGCGTCGGTTGGACCTTGTTTTCAACCGGCTAATTGAATTTAAGTGGAAAGAAGCTCCTTATGGATGTATATATTATTGGTGTACGTTTTCAAAAAGTTGGTAAAGTGTATCACTTTGATGCACGGGATTTTCGGGACATGCAGATTGGGGATCATGCAATTGTAGACACTAGTCGTGGCCGTCAGCTTGGGGAAGTTGTTACTCTCATTGATGAACCTGGTGAAGCCCCAGGAGGAAAGTGGAAACCAATCGTTCGACAAGCCACTCCGCGAGATCTGCTTATAAGACAACTGCTAGAGAAGAAAGAACTAGAAGCAACGATCAACAGTAGGGCTAAAGTTAAAGAGCTGGGCATGGAGGGGATAAAGATCGTGACAGCGGAGTTTACATTTGACAGCTCTCGGCTCTCGATCCTATACAGTACAGAAACCGAAGGCAAAATTGATATTAAAAAATTGCGCGCTGCCATCAGCCGTGGCTATCCCCGCACCAGAGTGGAATTGCGCCAAGTTGGCCCCAGAGATGTGGCGAAGATTATCGGTGGAATGGGAGCTTGTGGATTGGCAATACGGTGTTGCTCCCAATTTCTAACAGAATTCAGCCCAATCTCCATAAAAATGGCCAAGGAACAGGGCATATCCTTAACCCCTTCTGAAATAACAGGTATGTGTGGTCGCTTAAGGTGCTGTTTGATGTACGAATATCAACAATATGTGGATGCACGTAAAAAACTTCCCAAAAGAGGGAAAAAGGTTGTTACGCCCCTTGGCGATGGGAAGATCGTGGATGTGTTTCTGCTAAAAGAGACAGCACTTGTCGAACTCGAGAGCGGTATTCAACACGAATTTAGTTATCAAGATTTGGAACCTTGGCAAGAATTGAGAGACCTAAAAAAGAAAGCAAATGGGCCATGCAGCAAACATGAGGTGGGTGAATGTGACTGTAAAAAGATCAATGATGTGAAAACACAGCCGCGGAAACCGAAGGGGAAAAATCGTCGATCGCGATCATAAAAGTGAATAACATGAATTATTATCAGATTGCCAAAGATCATTTCCAATACACAGTTGCGTTGAGGAGAGATTTCCACCAGCATCCGGAACTTGGATTTAAAGAAAACCGCACAGCGAGTATTGTAGCAAGGGAATTGACGAAGATGGGGCTAGATGTTGCCACCGGGATTGGAGAAACAGGTGTCGTAGGATCTTTACAAGGTGAAAAATCTGGACCGGTTTTACTACTGCGGTTTGATATGGATGCTCTCCCTATTCAAGAAGAGACCGGATCTGAATATGCCTCCATTTATCCGCAGGTTATGCACGCTTGTGGGCATGATGGGCATGTAGCAATTGGGTTATCTGTAGCAAAAATATTATCAGAGAATCGAGACCAATTACAGGGGCAAATTAAGTTTGTTTTCCAACCAGGTGAAGAAGGATTAAGGGGGGCAGAAAGAATGATTTCAGAAGGATTATTAGATCATCCACGACCTGATGCAGCTCTAGCTGTCCATCTATGGAACGAAAAACCAGTTGGATGGATCGGTATCACTGAGGGTTATATCATGGCGGCAGCAGAAATTGTAAATATACAAGTACTTGGTAAAGGAGGCCATGGTGCATTGCCACATCTGGCTGTAGATCCAGTTCTAGCAGCGGCAGATTTGGTGGTCACACTGCAAAGCATTACTTCGAGAAATGTACCTCCTCTGGAATCAGCAGCCGTTAGTTTGACATCCATGCATGCGGGAGACTCATTTAATGTCATTCCGGAAGAGGTTGCATTGTCTGGAACGATACGGACATTTTCCCCAAAGATCAGGCAACTGGTTTTAGAGCGTTTCCAACAAATATGCGATGGTGTAGGACAGGTATATGGATGCCAAGTGGAGAGTCAAGTAGAGATGTTGACCCCAGCTGTCTATAACGATAGGACGATTACAAAACGGATCTATGCAACAGCTAGCTCATTTAAACCTAAAAGAGAGATTGACCAACAGTACCGTGTAATGGTATCGGATGATATGGCATTTATCCTACAAGAAATTCCTGGTACCTACTGTTTTGTTGGCTCGGCTAATCCATCAATGGATCTGGACGCTGGTCACCATCACCCTTGTTTCGACTTTGATGAAGAAGCATTAGTGGAAGCTGTTGGACTAGTTTCAAGCGCAGCAACTGCGCTGTTAAATTGAAGTGTTGTTGTGGCAACCCGAGCGAATCAATATAGTGTACCCCTGCTTGCAAAGGGGCCAGAACGTGTTGTTTCACTAGTGCCATCCCTGACCGAAAGCCTTTTTGATTTAGGATTAGGTGATCGTGTTGTAGGGATAACAGATTACTGTATTCATCCACGAGAGAGAGTGGTTACCTTGCCGCGTATTGGGGGTACGATGAACGCGCGTATTGAAGATATCCAAGCACTCGAGCCTGATCTGGTAATTGCGAATCAGGAAGAAAACGATCGAGAAACAATAGAGCAATTGAAAAACGCAGGAATACCAGTCTGGGTGACCTTCCCTTTGACCGTCGCAGACGCAATGTCTGATTTAAGAGATATCGCTAGGCTTTTCCAAAACTCAGCAGCGTATAGTCAAATCGAATTGTTGGAACGAGCTATTGAGTGGACTCAATCAGCGACAGAAGGCAAAATTGCCCGAAGTTTTTTTTGTCCAATTTGGTTTGATAGATTTAACGAAGAAATACCTTGGTGGATGACTTTTAACGATCAGACATATTGCGGTGATCTGCTGCGAATCCTCGGTGGGATGAACGTTTTTGCAGCAAGAGAGCGTTCGAACTCAATAGAAGCAGATATGGGAATTGTCAATGGAACCAAATCTGAGAAAGATATTGCGAGGTATCCGCGGGTGAGCAATGATGAAGTGATTGCAGCTAATCCAGAAATCATTCTTCTACCGGATGAGCCATATGATTTTATGGATGACCATTTATGCAAAATTGAAGAGTTGTTATCAGAAACAAGGGCAGTACGAGAAAGGAGCATTTTTTATGTGGATGGAACACTCATAACCTGGCATGGCACACGGCTTGGGATTGCATTGCGGGACTTACCGAAGTACTTTACCCCTATCAAGTCATAGATTCTCACCATTAGAAAAAACCAGTTGACCTTAGGAAACCCCGGTGATAGAATTCCCCCTATCCTCTGATTTATCTGATTAATCAGTATTATTAAGTTTATTCATCAACGAAACATGAAGAAATACCAAAGCAATCCCGAATCTTATGAGTTTATGCGCTATCTCGTTCAAGTGACCCAAGATAACGGGAAGTGTGCTCAATTACCTGCTCTTGCAGAATTGAGCAAGGAATTGAACGTAAGTATTGCCCGATTACGCGAACAACTAGAAATGGCGAAGGCGTTAGGATTGGTAGAAGTTCGCCCACGAACTGGAATTCGATCAGTCCCGTGGTCATTTCTCCCGGCTGTGAGGAATAGTTTATGGTACGCCCTTGAAACAAATCCGTTGAATTTTGATGCGTATTCAGATTTTAGAAACCATGTTGAAGAAGCATATTGGTTAGAAGCAGTGGCATTGCTCACTGGTGAGGATTTTATAGAACTCAAGAACCTGGTGAATTCGGCATGGAACAAACTTAGAAATCCTCAGGTAGTGATTCCCCACGCTGAACATCGGGGAATTCATATGCGAATATTTAATCGTTTAGAGAACCCTTTTGTCCTAGGAGTACTGGAGGCATATTGGGAGGCATATGAGGATATCGGATTAAATCTATATACAGAATATGATTATCTTGAGCGTGTTTGGCAATATCACGAGCTGATGGTTGATGCAATTCTAAGAGGAGATTACAATGCTGGTTATCGTGCGCTCGTGGATCATAAAAGTTTACTTTATCATCGCCCAGTAGCAAGATTAATTTCCGACAAGGATGGCAATGAACATTAATAGGGCGAAAAGTTGGTGTGATTATGTTGATTTTTATTCGATGAAGGAGTATCAATGAGTCTACAGAATGATAAAGTCGAAAGTAGTAATGGCAAAGCTGTAAATGCCATTGTGAATGATTTTTCTATTACTGTAGGAACGATGAATGGCTCTGGAAGCCAAACATCGAACTTAACTATCTTGCGGGCACTATTTAAGATGGGTATCCCGGTTTCAGGCAAGAATTTATTTCCGTCAAATATCCAAGGCTTACCTACCTGGTACACGATCAGGGTGAGCAGAGATGGTTATTTGGCCAGGCGTGAAGAGCAAGAAATCATGGTAGCAATGAACCCTGATTCCTTTCAGAAAGACCTTGGAGAAGTCACTCCCAATGGATCTTTTTACTACGCTGATCATATCCGGACAGATATTGCTCGCGATGACATATCGATATATCCGATGCCAGTAAAGGACATCGTGCGAGCTTCAGGTGCCCCACCAAAGCTAAGAGACTATGTCGCTAACATGGTCTATGTCGGGGTTCTGGCTGAATCCCTGGGTATCGAATTAGACAAAATCTATCATGCACTTGAATATCATTTCAAAGGCAAGAGCAAACCGATTGAGCTTAATTATGGTGTCGTTCAAGCGGCATCAACATGGGCTGCTGAGAATCTTACAAAAAGTGATCCCTATCAACTAGAACCGATGACTGCGACCGAGAATTTCATTATGGCGGATGGAAATACGGCTGCGGCTTTGGGATCAGTATATGGGGGTGTGCATTTTGTGTCCTGGTATCCGATTACGCCAGCTTCAAGCTTGCCCGAAGCCATGAGTTATTTCCTACCTTTGCTGAGGAAAGATCCCGAAGAAGAAGGTAAAAACACGTTCGCAATTGTACAGGCAGAAGATGAGCTGGCTGCAATTGGTATGGCTGTAGGTGCTGGATGGAGCGGATTGAGAGCTATGACCTCGACATCTGGACCGGGATTAAGCCTAATGGCCGAATATGCCGGTTTGGCATATTTTGCGGAAGTTCCGCTTGTATTGTGGGATGTACAACGAGCGGGACCTAGTACTGGGCTTCCTACGAGGACTGGTCAAGGTGATTTATCCTTTGCTTATAACCTGGGACATGGTGATACTGAGCATGTTATCTTGCTGCCTGGCACGGTTAATGAATGCTTTGAGATTGGCTGGCGAGCATTTGATATTGCCGAAAGATTACAGACCCCGGTATTTGTACTATCGGATTTAGATCTGGGGATGAACTTATGGATGTCCCCACCCTTTGAGCATCCTGAAGAACCGATGGATCGCGGTAAGGTCCTGTGGGAGGAAGATTTGGAGAAGCTTGGTGGAAAATGGGAACGATATCTAGACATTGATGGAGATAGCATTCCATACCGCACTGTCCCAGGTAATCGTCATCCAAAAGCGGCCTATTTCTCGCGGGGCACCGGTCATACTACTGAGGCGCGTTATTCTGAGGACAGTGATATCTGGGTAGCACTACTGGCAAGGTTGAAAGAGAAGCACAATAGCGCGCGTTTGCTTATGCCTGATTCAGTTATTGAAACACTTGAAGGCGCCGAGATAGGTGTGATTTGCTTTGGATCAACCGCACCTGCAATTAGAGAAGCCCGTGATCTACTCGCCAAGAAAGGGGTTATGACCGATTCTCTCCGAGTGCGTGGTGTTCCCTTCAGAAAGGATGTAAAGGAATTTCTATCCCAACATCGGGTGAATTATGTTATTGAAATGAATCGCGATGGCCAGCTGAAGCAGCTGTTGCTGATTGATAATCCAGAGCTCGCGAGCAGAATCATATCCTTAGCTTATTTTGATGGATTGCCGCTAACTGCTCGTTACGTTCTAGAAGCCATCTTAGCTGCTGAGGAGGAAGATGATGACTAATCAGACAATTAAGGCAAACTCACGAACTCGTGAGAACCTAGCTGGGTTATCCAAAGCTGATTATCGAGGTAATCCAACAACTTTGTGTCAAGGATGTGGCCACAATTCTATATCCAGCCAGATCATCGCGGCTTGCTACGAGCTTGATATTGTTCCAGAAGATGTTGTCAAGTTCAGCGGTATTGGTTGCTCCAGCAAAAGCCCGACATACTTTCTAAACCGCTCGTTTGGATTTAATGGACTGCATGGAAGAATGCCATCGCTCGCAACCGGAGCTTTGTTTGCAGATCATAATTTGAAAGGAATCGGTGTCAGTGGTGACGGAGATACAGCAAGTATTGGGATGGGGCAGTTCAAGCACGCTGTTCGCCGCAATTTACGTTTGGTCTACATCGTTGAGAACAATGGTGTATACGGACTGACAAAAGGGCAATTTTCTGCGACGGCTGAGACGGGCTTAACGTTGAAAAGCCAGGGCACTAACCCATACATGCCAGTAGATATCGCATGGGAAGCATTAGTGGGGCATGCGACATTTGTAGCACGTTCCTTTGCAGGTGATCCAAAGCAAGTTAAAGAATTAATCAAGGCAGCTTTTAGCCATGATGGGATTGCGGTTTTGGATATCATCAGCCCGTGTGTCACCTTTAACAACCAGGATTCCGCCACCCATTCCTATGCTTGGGGGAAAGAACATGAAGTTGCTTTGCATGAACTCTCCTATGTTCCCCCGGCTGAAGAGATAATGGTAGATTATAAACAAGGTGAAAATGTGGAAGTGACTATGCATGATGGATCATTGGTTGTACTTCAAAAATTAGATCGGGAATATGATCCGACAGATCGCTCCGAAGCTATCCGTGTACTCGAAGAAGCCAATGCATGCAACTGTCTGATCACCGGATTAATATACATTGACACCGATCAACAATCGCTTGACGAAATATATAATTTACCGGAGACACCTCTTAATCGTTTACCCCAGGAACGCATTCGACCCCCGCGAGAGATAATAAAGACTGTTAATGAGATGATGTTCTAGCATAGACTATCTTTGCGGTGGATAAGCGGATTAGGGATACTTCCTAATCCGCTTATTGTGGACTGGCCTGCAAACATTTGGTGATGGTTGTGCCGTGGCTACCTATAACCCCTGCTCTTTTAGACCTCATGGTTTTATCAGCTTTTTGAGGTATTTTGCCAAAGAGTTCGATAACAGCCGAATGCGTTCTTTTTGGTGAAGTCCAGCTACATTTTGAGTGATAAATACGAAGCTGGATAATTGCTTCTTTTGATACTCTACCAGAGAAACGAATGTATAGTGACCAGCATTGACATTTGAACAAGCAATCAAATGCTGTCGCCAGATATACCATTCCCACACGAATTCTGTAATTTTTCCTGAAAGTTTCGGGAGCAGTTAATTCTTGGGGATCATACTTTGCTCACAAACCAGTTTTTACTCTGTGGAATTTGCCTGGATCGTGAGTAGGAATAGAACAATACTAAGTCACGTCTCTTGCCGATATTTTTGCCAATATCGGTATATCCCGAAACTCGACATTTCAGTTGGATTTGCTAACTCGAGGAGATCAGAGTCTACTTGTGAGATTCCTTGGTCTTGGGAGCTTTGGTAGCTCCAATCCATGAATACCTGTTTAACTTGATCGAACGTCATATTTTTATCAATCGATTTTTCTATCCACGATTCTAGTTGATCTAATTTGGTTGCAATTTGGTTGAAGTGCCATTCAGGATCATTGAATATACCAAAATGTGTAGGAGCAATAAATTTAATATCTTCTTGCTGTAACCGATGGATGCTGGCGCGCCATTTCTCCAGATTGAACTCTGGAGGTGGCATGGGGAGACGCATGTGACGAGTGCCTGGAATACGTACCCCGCCAACATCCCCGGAGAAACACACTCCTTCAACCAAATAAGATAGATGATGGTTTGCATGTCCAGGTGTATCCAAGGCTATTATTCGTAAACCATTACGATTTATTACTTGACCATCTTCAGGTGTTGAGATGTTATCTGAAAAAACATTGACAAACTCTCCCCAAAGTTCGTCCATTTTGTCACCATAAATTCGGCCAGCACTGGTGAGAAGTTTTTCGGGATTTTGAATGTGGGGTGCTCCAAGCGGATGGACATGGATTTGTGCACCCTGATTTGCCAGCCATCCCGCTGCTCCAGAGTGGTCAAGGTGAATATGTGTTAAGAAGACGTCGGAAATATCCTGAGGTGAATATCCGTGCTCAGCTAAACGGGATACAAGATTCTCGCGTGTTGACCCAGGCCCACATTCAATGAGTACGGCTCCCCCATTGTAAGGGATTAGATAAGCGGCTATCGCTTGGGATTTACCTAAGAAGTTCAAATCTATTGTAAATACTTGATGATAAACCATAGAGAGCGCTCTTTTCATCATGAAGATACTGATTAGTATACATCCATATAGGGAATAGTGTATCTATATTAGAGCATATTCTTTTGATTATCCCGTTGGGAGGCAACAATTCCCATCATAGAAAGTGAAATCTGCTGCATCGAACTCTTTCAATCCAGTAGAGCATATTATCAGTTTATTTATACACAGTTCTTGACAAAGGCTCCGCATTATGATATTTTTGTGGCACTTACATAGTTGTAAGCTTACAATTTTGCAAAACCAACTTGAATAAGCGATAAATTGAGAGTTTACAGATGTACCTAGGAGGTGTGTATAACAGATTTCACAACGAGAGCATGTTTATTTACATTGGAAAACTTTATCGTTCGTTATAAATATCGTTGAAACATACACAATCCAGGAGATAGAACCATGACCCTCGCCCAAGTAGTCTATCAAATGTCAAATGACACGGATTTTGCTTCGCAACTGTTCACTAATCCAGAATCCACCTTGAAGTCGCACGGGTTGAAATTAAGTCAAGAAGAGTTGGCCTTTTTAGTTACAGCGCACCAACGAGATGATCAGCCGCAGATAGTCAACTTATCGGAAGACTTAGCAAGAGGTTGGCGCTAAAGATTCTCGTTTGAAGCAAGATTTTCTCTGCGAATTAAATAGTTTTTACGAAGGTTTGTGGCAAGATTCTGGTGCATGGCCTGATCTAGTCAACGGCATGCGCCAGGCAGTAACAATAGAAGCTGCGAGTCAAGCGTCTGAGCGATCATATCCACGCTGGACGCTATTACCACGCCTGTGTTGCGACTCTATCGGTGATACTCCAGACGGAATCATTGAATTAACTGCTGCCTGGGTGTTATTATACGCCGCAGCTGATTTAATGGATGCTGTACAGGACCAAGATATTACTGAGAGCTGGTGGACGGAAATTGGTATTGGGGGTGCTCTTGGCGTAGCTTCGGGATTATATTTCAGTTCTTCTTTAGCGTTAACTAGATTGGAAGCGAAAATGCGATTGGCCAAGAGACAATCGATTATCGCTCAGATATACCGTGGTTTTATGCTGATGTGCAGCGGGCAACTGCGTGATATCATGATTGAAAGCCCATCATTAGATGAATACTGGCAGATAGCTACAGCGAAATCCGGGGCATTCTTCGGGGTGGGATGCCAAGCCGCCGCGATGCTTGCATCTTGTGACCAATCCATTCAGCGAGCATTTTATTGTCTTGGAACAGAGATTGGCCTCATGGTCCAGATCCGGGATGACTTGGAAGATTTCAAGCAGTTGAATGATATTGATAAGAGCACACATGGATATGAAATTCAGGGATCTCTCCCATTAGTCTACGCGCTTGAAGTACTTCCTGCGGCAGACTCTGAACGCTTAACTGCCCTCTCAAGAGAATCTGCGATCAATAAAGCAACAATAGTTGAGCTGATTAGGACTATAGATAACAGCGGAGCAGGCGTTTATATCCTCGCTGAATTAAAAAAGCATGGAGTAAATGCACTTGCAGCTCTTGAAAATATTTACCTGCAAGAACCAGCAGGGAACGATCTAAAAGATATGATTGGTCAATTAATGGGGGCCATCGATTAGCTTCAAATGGATCAGCAAGTACAAGTGAATATCATTAGCGAATTGGATTTTCCCAGGGGAAGATGCCATTATTTCTCCAAGAGGTAATTCTGATGACGAAGTGGGATAAGAGACTCCAATCCTATTGCCAATAAAATTGTAAGATTATCCAGGATTACCTTGCCCCCCCACATGTTAAAATGAAATTTGTCGATAAATTGAATAGAAGGTGATTAGCACTTTACGCTACTTCATTGATTGTTAGCATCACTGAAGTGGAGTATTTAAACGACAAATTTTAGTTATGATTAGCCTACAACGATTGTTGAGCAGCCTGCCTTATCTATTTGCCATGATTGTGATGGCGTTTTTGGCTTGGGCGCTCTCACAGGCAATTGTTTATCCATACGATGGGCTCCCCGATGTTCATTCATCGGGAGTAATCAATGAAATCGACCCCAATGTTCATGCTGCAAGTAAATTCTTGGTTGGTGACAGGATCATCTCTATTGATGATGTTTTTTGGGAAGATGCCCAGCCACCTTTTGGGGATAAACGCGCTGGCACCGAAACAACCATCGAGGTGATGAGGGATGGGGAAACCCTCTTTATTAGCTTGACTTTGGTTAATCCACCAATTGAAGAAGTTTTGCTCAGACTCGCACCACTCCTAGTGGGTCTCGTATTCTGGTTTATTGCTGTTGGTGTACAAGCATTTAAACCGAGTAATGAGGTTGGAAATGTCACATTCGCTTTCTTTATGACAGGAGCAGTCTTACTCATTGCTGGTGCAGCAACAGTATTTGCGGCCCCTTGGACCTCTGCCGTATCAGGAATAGCACTGTGGTTAATGGGGCCAGTAGCAGTCCATTTCCATACGCGATTCCCGCAACCCACAAGCATGCCCTACCAGAAAAGGGTGCTCAGCGTATTATACATAATGGCAATATTCGGCAGCTTGCCATATGTTGTTTTCAAGATTCCTGCATTGAGGGCAAGTGTGTGGTACCCACAATACATCATCATCAACCGTATATTTCTGGCGGTGAACTTTTTAATAGCAGTGGGTTTATTGTACTACTCATATCACACGGCAACAACATCTGGTGCAAGAGGGAAAATCCGTATTGTTGTCTTAGGCGGTATGGTCAGCTTGGTTCCGTTAGTCACTTTGGTGCTTCTACCAGATGCGCTCCTAGGTCAAACTATCTTGCCGTATGGGTTAACTTTTGTATTTTTGGCAATAATGCCGCTGACCTATGGTTATGCTATCTACAGGCATCGCTTGATCGAAATCGAGCGGCATGTGAATCGAGGCGCGACATTCATCCTGGTATATTCAATATTGGGGGCAATATATTTAGTCCTGTACTCGATCCTGCATACAGGTCTCTTGGGGACCTTTGAGTCAGAAGCAGTTATCAACACATTTCTCGTACTGATCCTAGCGACGGCATTCGTGCCGATACACCGACAAATTCAGAGAATCGTGGACCGTGTCTTCTATGGTGGCTGGTATGACTACAGATCTGCGGTTATGCAAATTACCCAGGGATTAGAGCAAATCACTGATCTGCACCTATTGGCAAAATCGATCAGCAATAGTTTGGTTACTGTCATGCATCTGCAGGATGCATGTGTGTTTTTGAAGGACCACGCTGGTAACCTGACTGTAATTGATGTCGCACCGGCTGATCGTTTAAGTGAAATCAACATATTAGAGAGCACCCCATTGCCAAGAAGCAGCCTAGAGTATCTGTTCCGCATTGGAGAGATCGAAAAAGCTTCTTTGCGGGATGCATTATCGGATATCGCATTAACAACCGAAGAACACCAATTGTTGAACACCGAGCAGGACCACCTCTGGATCCCAATCGTTGGACATGGTGAGGCGTTAGGTCTTCTGGCGCTAGGTCCCAAATATGGTGGAGACATATTCAGCAGTGAAGATTTGGATATTTTACGGGTAGTGGCACGGCAGCTCAGCTCGATCATTGAAAATGCCCATCTTTTGACCCAATTACGGCAGTATGCTACAGAATTAGAGCAAAGAGTTGATGAACGGACGGCTGAATTATACGAGGCCAAGGAGCGAGTCGAAGCTGTTCTTGCGAGTGTTGGGGATGGCGTTATTGTCACGGATCTTGATGGAACAATCTTGACATTGAATGCTGCATATGAAGAACAATCCGGGTATTCTGTAATGGAATTGGTTGGTGAAAATTTGCATATGCTGTTGAGGAAGCATAATGACGATCAGCTAATTGATGATCTCCAAGAAGCTTTACCTAAAGGAAGGGTATGGCGAGGCGAGCTATTGAACCAAAACAAAGATGGGGATAACTACGACATCCAGTTAACCATTGCACCCGTTCGGGATCAGAAAGGACGGATGGTTTACTTTGTAGGCAGCCAACGCGATATCACCCAACAAAAAGAACTTGACCGGATGAAGGATCGATTCGTTTCTGATGTATCGCATGAACTCAGGACACCGACCACGAATATCAGCCTCTATCTTGAACTGCTTGAAAATGCCCCTCCGCAAAAGCGAGATGAGTATTTAGCTGTGCTGAGGGATCAGGGTTATCAATTACGAAAATTGGTTGAAGATATATTGGATCTCTCGCGATTGTCATTGAGCAGAAAATCAAAAGTTGCATTTGGTCCGGTAAATATGGATCTCGTAGCATCACAAGTGGTGACTGCCCATCAACCAATGGCAGATGCACAGGGAACAAGTCTTGAATTGAAATCTAATGGTACATTACCTCCAGTGCGAGGAGAAGAGAATCAATTGGCGCGGGTAATAACCAACCTTGTCTCAAATGCGTTGCGTTATTCCAAAGAAGGTGAAGTGTGTGTTCGTACATATCCGAATGGAGATGCGATTTGCCTGGAAGTATGCGATACAGGGATCGGTATTGATCCACAAGATCTCCCCCATTTATTCGAGAGATTTTACCGTGGGAAACATGTCCGTCAAACACGTATACCAGGGACTGGTTTAGGGTTAGCCATTGTGAAAG
This sequence comes from Anaerolineales bacterium, assembly GCA_041551115.1. Lineage (GTDB taxonomy): Bacteria > Chloroflexota > Anaerolineae > Anaerolineales > UBA4823 > DAOVXM01. The sequence goes on along the minus strand of JBFENN010000028.1, from coordinate 7,500 downwards.
AAATCATCGATCAACATGATGGTCGAATTGATATCGAAAGCATCCAAGGTGAGGGGGCTACCTTTAGAATCTGGCTCCCGATTTATATAGAAGAATAATGTCCGGCGAAACGATACTTATAGCTGAAGATAATGATGTATTACGCCAAGGTCTGCAGGTGCTTCTGCAGGCTGAAGGTTATCAAGTGCATACGGCAGTCCATGGTGCTGAAGCGATTGAACGCATGCGATCTGTCACCCCTGATTTAATCCTCTCTGACATCTCGATGCCAGAAATGGATGGATTTACCTACTTTGAAAAGGTGCGTGAACAGCCCGAGTGGGTATCCATCCCTTTTATATTCTTGTCCGCAAGGCGTGGACGAGAGGACATATTTAATGGTAGACGATTAGGTGCGGAAGATTATTTGGTGAAACCAATAACCAGACATGAGCTGACAACGACGATTCGGTCACGACTCGAGCGAAACCACCAACTGCTCTTAGCACAGCTTAAACAGGCATATTCCTCCAGCCTGATCATGCTAGCCAACGCGATTGAACTCCGGGACCAATATACGCGTGGACACGTAGAGCGAGTTCGAGACCATTCCGTTACCATCGGCGCTCGCATGGAACTCACGGCTGGTGAATTGGAGAATCTGCATTATGGGAGCATTCTGCATGATATTGGGAAAATACATATCCCAGAGGACATCCTGAGGAAACCCGGCAGATTAACTGGTGAAGAGTGGGAGTTGATGAAGAAACATCCCGAGATTGGTGCCGAAATGATAAAACAAATCGAGTATCTTGCATCGGCAATCCCAATTATTAAACACCATCACGAACGCTGGGATGGTAGCGGCTATCCTGATAAACTGGCGGGTGAACAGATTCCGCTAAGCGCTAGGATTGTTGCAGTTGCAGACTCGTTGGATGCTATGTGTACGGAACGCCCCTATCAAGAAGCTCACACTCCAGCAGCGGCTTACGATGAGATTGTCCACTGCAAGGGAAGCTTGTATGATCCGCGGGTGGTAGATGTGTTTTGTGAGGTGTGGAAGGAGATAGAGGCCTCAATGAGAGGATAGTGTTGGTTTGGCGAAACGCAGTTTTTGCATGCTGTCCAATCGTGGGCAGCATGTTTTGCATCAATATATTGGGTCAAATTTAGCTTTAAAAAACATCGAAAATTAGGAGTTGATGGGAACTCGTTGCTAGACAGGTTGTTGTTGAAACCGATAGATAAGGTTTATCCGATTTATTTGAACGAAGTCAATATGGATCCCAAGGAGATCCGCTGAGATGTTTATCCCGGGTCGACTGAATTACGAAATTATTTGGCCGTGCAAGATCTTAGATTTAAGTAAAAACTGATCGGGTTGTGATCAACATGAGAATGCAGTAAGGGCAATGCTGGATAAATTGGGATTGGTTTTGACAAACATTCTGCAGGGGGCAGCTGTGATACTACGAAATCAAACCAGAATTAGATACTGCTAGGAGATTTCCAAAACTCATTGACATCAATCTGTTCCGGAATCAAAGAGTTTTTCTAAAGATGGTGAATGAGAGTCTGCAAGTGTGTAGGTATTTTTGCCTGGACAAGTGAAGAGGAAAAGCATTAACCCCAGCTAGAAGCTTTTTTCAGAACGTCCATTTCACCTATAGATAGAGACAGACCTACGGCACCCATGTTATCTGTAAGCTGCTCCAACGTGCGTGGACCAATTATTGCGGAGGAGATTTGTTTATTTTCGAGCAGCCATGCGAGTGAAATTTGAGAAATGGTATAGTCGCCTTTGCTTTCCGCAATTTTTCCCAATTCTGATAATAAGTGCCAGTTCTGATCATTGGCGTAGCGGTTGATACCCGCTGATCGTACGCTGTCAATCTTGCTTTCAGGACGATATTTACCGGTCAAGAACCCACCGGCAAGCGGGGAGTATGGTATTACACCGATAGCGTATGCGCGGCATACCTCGGCCAGTTCTCGTTCAAATTCTGCCCGATGAACAAGATTGTAGTGAGGTTGGAGGGATATAAATCCTGGAATTCGATTATATTTTGCAATTAATAGCGCTTCAGTGAGACGCCATGCTGGATAGTTAGAGCAGCCGATATATCTAACCTTACCCTGCTTGATTAAATCAGTAAATGCAAGCAGGGTTTCTTGGATAGGTGTATCCGCGTCGAACCAATGTGCCTGATATAGGTCAATGTAATCAGTCCCCAGACGACGTAATGATCCTTCAATTGCTGAAAAAATATGGGCACGCGAGAGTCCCTCTGCGTTTGGTCCTGCTCCCATTTTGCCGCGTACCTTCGTAGCGATCAGCAACTTATCGCGCGCTACATTATTATTTTTCAGCCAACTCCCAATGATCGACTCTGACACACCGCCTGGATTTCCCGCTACCCAAGTCGAATAGATATCTGCAGTGTCAATAAAGTTAATACCTGCATCAAAAGCGGACGACAAGATGCGGTGTGATTGAGCCTCATCTGCAGACCATCCGAATTGCATCGTCCCCAGACATAATTCCGATACTTGTAAACCAGAATTTCCTAATTTTCGATATTCCATTCGTATTACTCCTAATTTATCGTTAAGATTTATCAACCTTTAGATCGGTAGCTAAATAACCTTTCTGTATCGCTAGAAGTACACCTAGCTGGAGAGAGCCATCAATTAATTGATCATCTACAATTAGTTTCAAGACTTGATCAAGTGGAGTGAATATCACTTCCAAATTTTCTCCATCGTCCAGATTCTGTTGGGTGGCCAATAGCTCGTAGGCAAAGAACAAATGTGTTTTGGCGCGTATTATCCCAGGGAACTGGCTGTATAATCCTAAAGGTTTTATTACCTTCGGCAGAAATCCTGTTTCCTCCTCGAATTCACGGCGAGCACCATCAAGAGGGATCTCGTTTGGATTTAATGTTCCAGCAGGTAAATCGAGAATTACCCGGCCGAGTGGATGGCGGTATTGACGGGTTAGTGCAATTTCGCCCTGCTCATTTACGCCGACAGTAGCAACGGCATCGACCGGACTTGATAAGTAAAAATAATCACGGTTCGTTTCTTCCGATTGGACAGTGTCAATGATGATTTTTGCATTTGGATGATCGAAGAGAATCTCCCGATTGGTCACTTTTACCGACGGCATATCGAAAATCTCCTGGTAATTCAAATTGTAGAAAGATTTGCTGTAAGCAAATCTGCATTCCTAATTAATTGCTCTCTTGTTCCGACATGAGTATATCAATTGTCTCAACAGCATGTCTCAAATGGGGGATGACGATGCTTCCTCCGACAACCAGTGCCACATTAAGCGCATCGTATAGTTCTTCAGGTTTATATCCAGACTGAAGGCATTGGATTAGGTGGTAATCGATGCAATCGTCACACCGCAGTACAGTCGACGAGACCAATCCTAATAGCTCTTTGGTTTTGGAATCTAGCTCGCCATCTTTATACGCCATTGTGTCAAGATTCATGAAGCGTTTAATTCCAAGATGGTCGAGTTCTAGAATACGGTTGTTCATTTTTGTTCGATATGAGTTGAATACTTCTAAGCGGTTCATATTTTCTCCAATTCTACCTATTCCAAGATATAAACATCCACATTATTTTTCAGCATCTAAATACTCCGTTGTTGAATTGTGGAGTGGTTAAGTTCCGCTGCCAGATAAACTTATGTGTCACGTTTGGACATTCCGACCTAGGATTGGGTAGGAAAATCCGATTTAGCTGAAGATAAATCGTGGGATTGGTTAGATCATAATCATCACTGCCCTCCCAAGCATTATCAGACCAAACACGACTAATAATATGATACTTATGAGTAGTAAACCCTTTACATAATGAGGCCCAATTTTGCGGGCATAACTAAAAATTAGTGCAATAACTATAAAGCTGGCAATTAAAGCGCCGTAAAACCCTAGCATGAATGTCAATCCGTGAATCCAGGATTTTTTCATTGCTGACAACAGGAGCGGGCCATTTACAAGTGCCCAGAAGGCATATGGCCCAGGGCTGAGCAGATTCATCAAGATACCATTGAGTAATGGTTTATTGGTACTCTGTATTTGTTCGCCAAGTGGGTTGTCCACGAATTGCTGCCATTGACTCCACAGCTTCCATGCAATATAGAAAAGAAAACATCCCCCTGCTGCACTTATCCAGCCCGTTAATAATATGGGAACCTGGTCCAGTAATAATACGGTGATCAAAACAATAGGTATATCCGCAATTAACGGCGCGAAAGAAATAACGATTGATTTTCGCCAACCGTATAGTAAAGACTGGTTTATTAAATACGCTTGGAATGGCCCCGGAGCCGCAGACGCGCTTACACCTAGGGTGAGTCCTTGAATGAAGACTATGAGGGGGCTAAGCATTTACTTCAACATGATGGGGCTTTTCCGAACCCTTTGCACAATATAGGTTGAAATGATAGTTGTAAAATTATAGTTTGAAAATGACCAACTTCGCACTATATCAGATTGGGTTTCTATATCTCTTTCATCAGACAAAGTGCTATACTTCACCCATCCCGGTACTATATTTTGATTGATAAACTATGAATTCAAAGCTTTCCCAAAATTCAACATTTGATAGGGGAATTGTGTTCAGGACCTGGTGGCCGTTGGCTGCGAGCTGGCTTTTGATGGGAGCCGAACTACCTGTTCTGAGCGCGATCGTAGCAAGGCTGGCGGATCCTGAGATTAATCTCGCCGCATATGGGGGTATCGTTTTCCCTCTGGCTTTAATCATTGAATCACCAGTGATTATGCTGCTCGCAGCTTCAACTGCACTTAGTAAGGATTGGGATTCATACATCAAAATAAGGCGATTCATGATGATAACTGCCGGGATCATGACCAGTATTCATGTCTTGATAGCATTCACTCCTTTTTATTATTTCGTGGTTGATAGTATTCTTAATGCACCGGCTGAAATCATCGAGCCGGCTAGGATCGGCATGATGATAATGACTCCATGGACTTGGTCAATAGCTTTCCGGAGGTTTAATCAAGGGGTTTTGATCCGGTTTGGACACTCACAAACGATCACAATCGGCACTCTGATAAGATTAAGTACAGATACGCTAGTGCTAGTATCTGGATACTTGATCAGGTCGATACCGGGGATAATTGTCGCCGCAAGCGCAGTTGCTTTGAGCGTTATTGCTGAAGCAGCTTATGTTGGAGTTGTGGTGAAGCCAGTGATTAACAACCAATTGAGGCTTGAGCCCCCGGTCGAAGATCCTATAACACTAAGCTCATTCTTAAATTTTTATATCCCTTTAGCGATGACATCTCTACTAACATTGCTTGCGTTACCAATCGGCAGTGCTGCCCTAGGGAGGATGCCGCTTTCGTTAGCATCATTGGCTGTTTGGCCTGTTATTTCGGGTTTAGTGTTTATGTTCCGCAGCTTAGGTGTAGCATACAATGAAGTAGTTGTGGCGCTGTTAGATAAGGTGGGGTCATCATCAGATTTGAAGAAGTTTGCTCTCCGATTGGCGTTGTTCACCAGCTTAGCGTTAGGGATGATGGCAGCCACACCACTCTCTCATTTTTGGTTCAATCTCGTTTCGGGTCTTTCAAATCAGTTAGCTGAGATGGCAAGAATCGCTTTATGGTTGGCAATTCCATTACCAGCAATGGCAGCCATGCAAAGCTGGTATCAAGGGGGATTATTATTTGGACGGAAAACAAAAGGTATAACAGAGGCGGTGGTTATCTACCTTGTATCGATCAGTGGGATATTAGTGGTTGGTGTATGGAGGGGTGAAGTTGCTGGTTTATATATTGCGATGATTGCGATGGGCATAAGCATGGCAGTTCAGACTGGCTGGTTATGGTTCCGCAGTAGGGCGATTCGCTTGTCAGTCCAAATCCGCGACGACCAAATAATTGCTGACCCTGCTATTTAAAGGGATAGTAGAAAAATTGGGCGTACTGATGGTAATAGAAGATTACCGTTATAGCTTAAGGTGTTATGTGGATCGTCTTTTTGGAATCATAAATACCGGCGCAAGAGCAACTAGCGAAATCACGGCGCTGATTATGAAAGCCTTATCAAGTCCAAGCCTATCGCCAACATAGCCAATAACTAATAATGATATTGGGCGGATTAAGAAAGCCATGGATATGAAGAGCCCATTTGCAAGTGCACGGTTGTTAGGTGCATTTTCTTGAACAATTGCTAACAAGACCGGTGTCGTTGATAGGGATGCAAAACCCATCAGTAATAAAACAGGCACAAGCAACCACCCCTCAACATTCAAGAAAACCAACATCATTGCAGCCGCGCTGATGGTAGCTATGCTGAGAATAGGTCTTCTACCCATCTTGTCACTCAGCGTACCACTAAGCAGAGCGCCGGCAACACCGGCGACTTCAAGAACCGATAATGCTGCTCCTCCAATCAATAAGGAAGCACCTTGGGTGCTCATATACGTAGGCAGATAAGTTGTCAAGCTTACGTTTAAAAAACTTCTGAAGAATAAGAATAATCCTAGTGGCAGAAAGATTGTACGCAAAGATGGGATGAGTGAGCGGACATCTGCCTGGTTCTCTGGGCGAGCTGGTACGTTGCGTAAACGCCAGTAAAGCAGCACAGAAGCTGCCCACCCGAGGATCGCTAACCGCCACATCCCTTCTAATGTCCAAAAGGAGACTGCCCAGACGGCTAATAATGGGCCAACAGTCCGTGATAGCTCGCCACTGGCCATGAAGAAGCTCATCCCTTTGCCGACCTGTTTTCCTGAAACCCTTGCGATCATTGCCGGAGCAGGTGCGTGGAATGCCGCTCCGCTGATCCCAGCCACGAACAAAATAAGTGCGAGTTCAAGAGTGGTTGATGCCAGCCCGATGAAACTGATAAATGTGCCTGTCACTGCTGGAGCGAGAATGACAAACCACCGTAGACTGACTTTATCGGCCATGTACCCGATGAAGGGGTTGATCAATGCTGGAAGCTGAACCAAGGCTGAGAGTCCACCAGCGGTGGTGAGGGATATCGAGAGTTTATCTATAAGAACAGGGAGTAACGGAGCAACCTGGGAAGTATAGACATCGTTGATAAAATGGGCAAATGATATCGTGGATACTTCACCAGTTTGAAACTCTTCTGGTTCAGTTCTGCTGACTGCGGCTTCCTTGACGGCCATAAGACATATCCCTGGTTGATTAATATTTCATTGGAATAGGCAACAAGGTGTAAGTATACCCAACGATGAAGGTTTTGTCTCGATTTGTGCAGGAATGTTTTATCGTGGGAGATCTGAGCCAGGTTTACTATGTATAATCAGCTCATTGTCGGATGTGTTTTCTTGATCGGTATCCGAAATGATCCACAACAACAACAGATTAGGCAGTCTGAATCCAGTGAGAGTGCTCGATACCAGCAGGTAATTCAATAATCTTGAGGATATTGTTCATTGTGGGAGGCCAGAATGCGAAATATCTATGCTGTATCTGATGGGACAGGAAAAACAGCTGAAGG
>JBFENN010000027.1:0-27021 GCA_041551115.1 Anaerolineales bacterium | reverse complement strand
GTTGAAAAAGCGATCCACTGCCCATCTGACGACCAAGTAGGTTCCAAATCATCAGAGCTGCTGTTGGTGAGATTCGCTGCCCCGGTTCCGTCTAAGTTGATCACGTAAACTTCTAAATTCCCATCCCGGTTAGAATTGAAAACGATTCTGCCTTCTCGATTGCCTTTGGGCATATTATCCCCGCTGGGATTCAGACTGACGTTGATTTGTTCTGAACCATCACTGCGCATGGTATAGATCTCTTGGTTCCCGTCCCGGTCAGAAGTAAATGCAATCCACTCATCGTTGGTTACAAACCGGCTGACACTGAACCAGCTAGGTTGTGAGTCATTATCAGGATTATTGGTGAGATTTTGCACATCACTGCCGTCATTACGCATCATGTAGATCTCATTGTTCCCATCACGGTTGGTGGCAAATGCAATCCACTGCCCATCCGGCGACCACGTTGGGTATTGGTCGTCTGCGCTGCTGTTGGTGAGGTTTGCCTGACCGGTTCCATCAGCATTCATGACATATATTTCATTATTACCATCACGGTTGGTTGTGAATGCAATCCGGGTGCCGTCCGGAGACCAGGCAGGTTGAGTATCCACTCCAGGAGCTAAAGTCAAGCGCGAAATGGTCCCATTAGCAGCATTGATTGTATAAATCTCAGCATTACCGTCACGATTGGATTCCAACGCGATCACGCCCAGAAGCGTTGGTGGTGCCTGGGTAGGCTCTGCTGTCGGGACTGCAGTCGCTTCTGTTGTAGGAGGTACGCTTGTATTGGTCGGTAGTCCAGCCCCGGCTGTTGCCGTTAACGATGGGTTGTTTGGATCACAGGGATCAAGATCCTGTCCGTCGATAATGCCGTCGCCGTCCGTATCAGGGTTCAAGGGGTCGGGGCATGGGGGAGTTTCATCGCCATCGATGAGTCTATCGCTGTCCGTATCAGGATTAAGCGGATTGGTGCCGATACGCACCTCTTCCCCATCATTCAGTTTATCGTCATCACTATCAGGTTTGAGTGGGTCTGTACCGCGCTGAACTTCATCTCCATCTGTCAGTTCGTCTCGGTCGGTATCTGGGTTGAGGGGGTCAGTTCCTCGGCGAACTTCATCCCCGTCATTCAAACCATCCTGATCCGAATCTGGGTTCAGCGGATCAGTCTGCCGTCGCAAGACCTCATCGCCATCAGAAAGCGTATCACCATCGGTATCCTGTTTTAATGGATCCGTGCCCTGACGGAGATACTCTTCTCCGTCCCCTAATTCATCTGCGTCACTATCAGGGTTCAACGGATCAGTCCCAATTTCAACCTCCTGCTGGTTCGTCAACCCATCCCCATCGGTGTCCTCTTGGCCGATTGCTGCTGCTTGGGTCATGTTGAATGCTGCTGTTTGAGTAGCTGCAGCTACCATTATGGTTTCATAAGCAGCGGTTTGGGTTGCACCAGCGGTATCTGACTGGCGATTGGTATAATTGTTCACCAGCCAAATACCCACACACAGTAAACTTATGCACAGCACAAGCACTACTGGCAATACCCAGATCGGGATAAGCGCGCGGCTGACAACTTCCCCGTTCAGCAGCTTCGTGTCTTTGTCGGTCGATTCTACCTGGGCAACATAGTTTTGGATGACTTCTCCGCCCAGCCATTGCCGTGTAGCTGGTTGGGCTGAAAATTCCACTGCCCCTACTTCTCCGGGCGCAACACGTAGCTTCTGGATCGCTTCGGGTTCAAATTTCAACTCGTCTTCACTGCTCTGCCAGGAAACTGTATAAGTGTCTTGGATATTACCCTGGTTGGTAACAATGACCCGTGCCGGATCCTGTGCCTCTACTCTCAATGGTTCGATCTCAGCTTTGAAACCCGTAAACGCAGCCACAGTTAAGATACAGTCAACGGCAACAACCTGGTCAGGAATATCCTGGCTAACGATACGCAAAGTGAAAGGGTGCCGTCCGGCTTTGGTTTGTGAGTCGCGCGGGGGTCGAATTATCAGCGTGGTTTCTTTCTCTTCGCCTGGGTCCAGCTTTGTCTGCGGTGAAGAGCTTGACACCCAGCTTATTGGGATCCCATCCACAGCCAACCGGAAGCTGTCCAACTCCAGCCCCCGATTGGTTAGCACGAGGGGCACTGTAGTACTGCTACCAGGAGCCACAGTGAACTGCGTAGTTTCCATTAAGACGCCAACTCTTCCTTGGATCTCTAAAGCAGCTACCTTTAAGCTCAGGTCAACCTCGCTGTACTGCTTTGCATTTCCTTGGCTGCTAACACGAAGTTTTACTTCGTATTGCCCAGCTTTAACTTGTGGTGCTTCTTCGGTCTGGATGTTTATATGTACAGTCTGTTGCTCTTGCGGTGCAAGCTGGTTGATCTGTTCAGAGATGGTGACCCAGGTAGATGGGATTCCCCGCACTGAAACTTCAAAATAATCTGTCTCCGTTCCAAGATTTATGATCGTTATCAAAATTTCTGTGGTCCGGCCGGGGACAACCATGTATTCTACAGCGTCAACATGTAAGCCGACGTGTTGTGGAGCTTGATTGATATTATCGCTCATCATTGCTCTCCTTATAAACAGGGTCTGTTTTGTTTAATAATGGCTCGGTAATTCGCATAGCAGTGTGTTTCAACAAAACGAGAACGTTTCTTATTGGAAACCAGAAGTTTATTTCGTGCCTGCAATACGTAGAAGCATGTATTCCTTTCACACTCAACGCATCGTCAAATTTTATCACGACCATCTAGATGATTCGATACGGAACATAATTGATCATACATTGCCTACCCAATCTGTCAGGGTAAACAAAAAGACAGGAACAATAAGTCGTCCTGTCTTCTAAAGTGTGAGCATTACTGCACTGGGGTTATGCAGTTGCCTCTTCTTCAACTAGCTCTTCTTCGGCTTCTTCTTCAGCTATGATGGATTCAATATACGCCAGCATTTCTTTGCGGGAGTCTTCAAGCGCCTGCTGCATAGAAGTAACAGCTTTATCAAATTCATCTGTTGCCATCTTCCAGCGGACATCAGCTTCTTCACGGATTTGAGTGCGTAACTCCTGCCCTGAGGCTGGTGCATAAAGCAATGCAACAACCGCACCAACAGCTGCCCCTGCCAAAAAACTCAACAGTGGAAACCCTTTTTGTGACATAGATAACCTCCTGATCATCTCTCTAGAACTGATCCATCTATCACTTGTGGGGATAACCTTTTACAGGGCATACCAACAAGCTACTGGATATCAGTGACATGGATTCTTCGTTATCTATATTATACATGGAATCCGCTATCGAATGAGACCTCACTGTGTTCTTAATCCAACTTTCAATTTTTCTTTTGTTCTATTGGTCGGTATCTTGCTTCGCTGTATTCTTTGCTATTTGACCAGCAAAATCTGCGATCCGAAATACCACGATGACAAATTCCAAGAACACCCTGAGAGCGACTACAAAAACCACAAACAACACCGGCGCCATGATCAATGCTCCTATCCCGTAGGAGATACCATTCATGAAGCCCACCACCACAGCTACGATTCCGAAGATTGCTAACAAAACAATACCTAGGTAGTAAAGGATTTTTACCAAAGATTCGCTTACAAACTGCGTGAATGAAAAATCCATTAGCGCCTGCACAAACCCGATTGATTGAATATCTTGCATGTTGATATCCTCCGTAACTAGAAATATTTTTGAAATATTGTTATCTTACCTGTGTTGAGGAAGTGTTGCTGATTCATATACCATCAATGCCTTGATCTCATAGCAGCACTATTTTTCAACCCGTTTTACGGTTGGAAGGAGATTACATATACTCGCGGAACTGCAACCCGTGACGTTTTCGTGCCTCTAACCATGCTTTGCGTAACGTCTCGTAGACATCTTCTGGGTTCTTCACATTTCTGAGGACAACCTCCGGAGCCGAGGCATCGTGCCCTTTGATGGTCACATCCCCGATTCCCATCACGCGTTCATGCACTCCCTGAGATAAGTCAATATCCTGGATACGGATCAATTCAAAGTTTTCAATATCCCTAGAAAACATTCCTTTCACGATTTTGAGGCGTTCGTTGGTGATAGCATAGGATTCAACCAATGAAAGGAGCGGACGTCCTTCCCACAGTAAGGTTTCCTGCTCGTTTTCCAGATCATAATTGATGGGTGGTGCATCGGGGATATCATCCATTAGTCCATCAACTGTTATCATCAACTGATCGGCAATCTCACTGACGAGTTGCTCCTGCTGATCGTGAGGGATGCTCGAAAGGTCAACTTTACTGTGGGCAATAGCTTTCCAAATCGTGCTGACGACCTGAGCGTGTTGTTTTTCAATGGACATGGTTGCCTCCTGCAAGCATATTTAGCAAATCTATCTAGAATAGATTTATGGACTTGTATAGATTCTAATATGAAATATCTTCTTACCTACTCCAATTGATGCACAATAATAAAACTTGATTGGAGATTATCCGCCCCTCATATTTAGCTTTTCTCCATTTCCCGTAAGAATAAAGCTATCTGATGCTCCAATTATGACAAGTCAATATTTTTGCCTGGAAATAAGAAAAGACCTGCACTCAGCAGGCCTCTCATTTTGTGAGCGCGGCAGGGCTCGAACCTGCAACCAATGGCTTAAAAGGCCACTGCTCTACCATTGAGCTACGCGCCCAGCGAATTAAATTCTATCATGCCAGTCTACCACCGTCAACGGAACTCCCCGCTGATTCAGTACCAAGGTCAGTCTTGACGGATGACTGTGGAATGGTTACTATAAAATCAGCTAGTCATCCTAAAGTTTCATTTATCATGACCAATATTTTTCACTACCCAGCAGACAACCCCGGGAGATAAGCATATGGCTGAGATGCAGCATGTCAGTGAAGATGATTTTCAAAAAGAAGTGATCAATGCCGTCAAACCCGTCCTGGTTGACTTCACAGCAGTGTGGTGCGGCCCGTGTAAAATGCTCGACCCGGTTGTTAATGATTTGGCGAATGAATGGGGAGAGAAAGTTAAGGTTGTCAAACTGGACGTCGACCACAACCCGAACATCGCGATGCAGTACCAGGTGATGGGTGTGCCCACGCTGATGCTGTTCTTGAATGGGGTAGTGAGCGATCGTATCACTGGCTACCAGCCAAAGGAGCGCATCGTATCCAAATTCGTCCCGCACCTGAATATGATCTAAGAAAAATCCATTTAGTTAGCTTATCCTGGCGGGAATAACCCACCAGGATTTTTTTAAACCACTGGTGTTTTTCCAATATGTTGGGTATACTTTCTCTTGCAATTAGTTGCAATAGAAAGGATTCGCAATGCCCCACTGCCAAACCCTATTACTTACTCTTCGCCAAAGGGGCTACCGCATTACGCCGCAAAGAGAAATGATCGTGGAAGCTTTTGCTCATAACGCAGAACATGTAACTGCCGAACAAATCTTCAATTCAGTTAATCAACGTACACGCTACCTCAATATCGCTACCGTTTACCGCACATTAGACATGTTGGTGGATGAAGGGTTGGCTGCACGGGCTGACCTGAGAGATGGAAAGGTAATATACACAACCCCTCGGCATGGGGAACATATCCACTTGGTTTGCCGCCTCTGCGGACAGGTGATCATAGCAGAACACATCTTCATCGACTCGTTAGGATCCCACATTTTTACTGAGTACAAGTTCTCGCCGGACCTCGAGCACATCTCTTTCACTGGAGTTTGTGCTGATTGTCGTCAAGAGCCAGGTGTTGGATAAAAGGAGAGCATGATGCTCATTGCCCCTCAACCAATGCATATCCCAGATGGGTTTCTGTCAATTATGGTCGACCTGCTACTGTGGATCGCCGCCATTATCGCCATTGGCTATTCCCTCAAACGCGTTAGTCAAGATTTGGGGGAACGCCAGGTTCCGCTGATGGGTGTCCTAGCGGCGGCGATTTTTGCTGGGCAGATGTTAAACTTCACCGTTGCAGGTGGGACTTCTGGGCACCTGATGGGGGCTGCCATTGCCACAATCCTGGTTGGTCCTTGGGCAGCCATTCTGGTAATAACCAGTGTTGTCGCCGTGCAGGCCCTAATTTTCCAAGACGGAGGTCTACTGGTTTTAGGCGCAAACATCTTCAATATGGCTGTTATTGGTGTTGCCGTCTCGTTTGCGGCATATTATGCAGTCCAAAAACTGGCAAGGGGGCGCAATTGGGGGGTATTTGTCGGTGGCATTATTGCCGGTTGGCTATCAATCGAGATCACTGCGCTAGCGGTAGCACTCGAATTATCACTGTCTGGAACCTCCCCGGCAAACATAGCCATACCTGCCATGGGAGGTGTCCATGCACTGATTGGTATCGGAGAGGGGTTAATCACTGTGGGAGCGTTAGCCTTTCTCCACGCCTCACGCCCAGATCTGATCAATCAAGGTGATCAGCCTCCAGTCGCTGGATCTGTGATTTGGATTGTTGGCATATTAATTGCCGTTGGGCTGGCCTTTATTGCTCCATGGGCATCAAGACACCCAGATGGATTAGAATGGGTGGCGGCTGAATATGGTTTTTTAGAAACATCTCAAGGTCCCGCTTACAGTCTTTTTCCTGATTACATCATCCCGGGTATCGCAAATGAAGCGGCTGCTACTGTCTTGGCTGGGATCATCGGTATCTTCTTAGTATTCGGCGTTGCTGCGGGAGTCGCATACTTTCGACGGAAGCGTCAAACATCTTCTTAAGTGGAACCGCTATGCACATCCACTTCTTAGATCCCTATAAACCGCGCCCGAGCTTGGTGCATGAGCTTGACCCCCGTATCAAGTTTATCTTAACTGTGGCCTTCATACTAACCACAGCTCTGACACCTCCTGCAGCCTGGCCAGTCTATATCTTGCTGTTAGCGGTTGTGTGGGCTGTTGCAATGCTGTCAGAACTGGGGCTATCTATTATTCTCAAACGCAGTTTGATTGCAATCCCTTTTGTACTTGCTGCATTACCAATCATCTTTACCATGGAAGGCCCAACCCTATTCAGCCTGAACCTAAGAACGTGGACGATCACAATATCGCAAACTGGGCTCGAGCGTTTCATCAGTATTGCTTTTAAATCTTGGATATCTGTACAAGCTGCGATAATTTTATCCGCCAGTACTCCATTCCCGGAACTTTTACAAGCCATGCGCTCAGTCAAAATTCCACGCTTGCTCGTTGCGATTATTGGGTTGATGTGGCGTTACTTATTTGTACTAGCAGATGAAGCACTGCGGCTCTTACGCGCCCGTTCTGCCCGCAGCGGGGCTGGGGATCCCTCGCGAGGAAGAACCGGCGGTTCCGTGGTCTGGCGAGCGCGGGTTGCTGGAGGTATGGCTGGCAGCCTTTTGCTGCGCGGAATCGAACGTAGCGACCGCATCTATAATGCAATGCTTGCACGCGGCTATGATGGTGAAGTGAGAGCAATCCCTTTACCAGCGTTGAGAGTGATCCACTGGTTGGTCTTGTTCGTTGGCTTAATCATCCTTGTCGTGCTGCTTGTCCTATCTTACATAATATCTTCTTGAGAATCCATGCACCATTCGATAATCATCAAAAACCTTTCCTTCACATACCCCGATGGACATAAGGCATTAAAGAATGTCTCCCTTTCGCTTGCTCCCAATGAAAGGGTTGCCCTGGTAGGACCAAATGGGGCGGGTAAATCCACGCTTTTGCTACATCTCAACGGCATATTAACAGGAAAAGGATCGATACAGATCTGTGATCTGGAGGCCAGCAAGGACACAATCGGACTGATGCGGTCTATGGTGGGGTTAGTGTTCCAATCACCAGAAGATCAGCTCTTTTCGCCAACTGTATATGACGACGTTGCTTTTGGACCTTTATACCAGAACCTACCCGTGCCAGAAGTGGATGCACGGGTTGACTATGCTTTAGCCGCGGTCGAAATGCAAGGTTATGCTCGCCGGGTATCACACCATCTCAGCGCCGGCGAGAAGAAACGCATTGCGATCGCAACCGTGTTATCCATGAAACCGGAAGTATTGGTCCTTGACGAGCCAACTGCGGGATTAGACCCACGTGCCCGCCGCTCTTTAATTAACCTGCTCGGTAACCTTCCGATGACAATGCTGGTTTCCACGCACGATATGTTGATGGTTGCTGAGATATTTCCCCGTATGATCATCATGGATGAAGGAACTATTGTCGCCGATGGTCTAACACGTGAACTGATGAATGATGTCGAACTGCTAGAACTACATGGTCTAGAACGCCCGTGCACACCGCCTGGCTTTGATTAATTTCATCCTTGCTCTACAAAAAACGAGCCTCTGATTTGTTAGAGGCTCGTCAGTATATCCAAGTTTGGCGAGGGATTAGTAGGTAGTTACAGCTGTCTCTTCTGCTATGCCTGCCGCTTGACGCAAAGCTTGGGCTCGATCAGTTTTCTCCCATGGCAGATCCAAATCATCGCGGCCGAAATGACCATAGGCAGCTATCTTACGGTAGATCGGTCGCCGCAGGTCTAAGTCGCGAATAATTGCTCCAGGACGCAGGTCAAATTCATCGCTAATCAGCGCAGCAATTTTCTCATCCGGCAGGTTGCCCGTACCAAATGTTTCGACATTGACACTTAGTGGGTGAGCTACGCCAATCGCGTAAGCTACCTGGATTTCGCAGCGTTCTGCAAGACCCGCAGCAACCACATTTTTGGCGGCCCAGCGCGCTGCATAGGCAGCCGAGCGGTCAACTTTCGTGGGGTCCTTGCCGCTGAAAGCCCCACCGCCATGGCGGCCCATCCCACCATACGTGTCTACGATAATCTTTCTTCCTGTTACACCAGCATCCCCTTGTGGGCCACCGATCACAAACCTGCCCGTCGGATTGACATGTATCGTCTCCGTACCATCTACCAAATCCTCTGGGATCACCGGAAAGATAATATGCTCCTTAACCGCGGCTTTTATCTCGTCCTGGCTGATTTCGGGGGCATGTTGCGTGCTGACCAAGATGGTGTCCACCCGCGCCGGTTTCCCAAAACGATATTCCACCGTGACCTGGGTTTTGCCATCGGGTCGCAGCCACGGTAATGTGCCATCCTTACGAACTTCAGTTAATCGCAGCGCCAGTTTATGGGCCAGATAGATCGGCATCGGCATTAAGGTTGGTGTCTCGTTGCAGGCGTATCCAAACATCATCCCTTGGTCCCCTGCGCCAATATTCTCGATTTCTTCATCTAGCATCTCGCCGGTTTTTGCTTCCAAAGCCTGGTCTACACCCATGGCTATATCGCCAGATTGCTTTGCAATGGCGACCAATACACCACAACTATTGCCGTCGAGTCCTTTTTCGCTGCTGTCATACCCAATTTCACAGACGACCTTACGCACCAAGTCATCGTAATTGATATTCGCCTGGGTGGTGATTTCCCCCAACAGCATCACATAGCCTGTCTTGGTCGCCACTTCACAAGCTACGCGTGAGAGCGGGTCTTTTTCCAGGCAAGCATCCAATACAGCATCGCTAACCTGGTCGCAGATTTTGTCAGGATGCCCCTCAGTCACCGACTCTGATGTGAACAGGAGCTTTGGTGAATTCATAAATGTCGTACTCATAAGAAAACCTCCATATGTATTTAAAGAAATTACCCCTTCTAGCTATGAGAAAGGGTAACAAGACTATGCTAAATCCCTCTCATCTTCCAGAATATCCGCCTGCCGGAATTGGCACCTTCCTGTAGGATAGATCCTGTCAGGGGTTGCCGAGGCTTCTCAGGGCCGGTCCCTCCGCCTCTCTGGATAAGAGTGCCTTACGGGGCTCTTAATTTTTTCGTTCGTCATGTTACCACGACGAGTTGGTCCTGTCAAACATTGCACAACTCACCAATCACGATGAATAGTAAAGCTGTGTATTATCAGGATTGTTCGTTGGATTTAATACACTAGCCAGATGATGAGATAATACCCAATAACCCCCGCCCACAACCAGGAATCAATCCGATCGAAAGCGCCACCATGACCTGGCAGTAGGTTGCCAGAATCCTTGACTCCCACCTGGCGTTTAATCATACTCTCCCCTAGGTCTCCTAATGGTGCCAATACAGCTATGATGAGACCCATGACAGCTCCGCGGAGTGGTGTGATGTCCGAACCGGATCCGGTCCACAGGGACAGAAGCACGGCGAGCAGTGCAGTTCCCACAGCCCCAAACAGCAACCCCCCGAGATAACCTTCCCAGCTTTTCTTGGGACTTAAACGAGGGCTCATCTTGTGCTTGCCAATAGCCCGACCGATAAAATATGCCCCGGAATCCGCCAGCCAGACTGCAGGCAGCACCATAAGCACCCACCACTGCCCTTCGGACAGTTCTCGCAAAGATATTAAGTAAGCTCCGATCCAACCAAAGTAGAGAATACCAGCCAGGGTTACGCCGAAATCCGAACCAGCTTGATCGCGTCCTCTTTCAAATGCTACTAAGTGATAAGCCATACTGACTAATATGAATAAACTTAACAGCCAATCCGTGTTATCCCAACCACTGATGAAGCGGCTGATGACCAAAGCCAAAGTGCCAAGTACCACTAGCACACTAGCTGGTTGAATATCTCCCGCTCTGAACAACCGGGAATACTCCCACGCAGCGAGACTCAAAATCAAACCAATCATCAGCGCATAGGGTACTCCCCCGTACAATATGAGCGCCACCCCTATTGGAAGCAGCACAACGGCAACCAAGATCCGTTTAAGCAGCATCTTTCGACGCCCCCTCATTTCTTTCCGCTAATCCACCGTAGCGTCGATCTCGTTCAGCGTATTCAAACAGTGCTTTTCGCAGTTCTTCCTTTCCAAAATCTGGCCAGTAAGTAGGCGTGAAGTACCACTCAGAATATGCGCCTTGCCAAATCAAGAAATTGCTGCCGCGCAGTTCACCAGAAGTACGGATAATTAAATCGGGGTCAGGGACACCAGCAGTAAATAAGTACTTATTTACCAAATAATCCGATACGTCTTCTGCCGTAACTCGATCTTCGATCATGCGTTGGATGGCACATACGATCTCGTCGCGCCCGCCATAGTTGAAGGCAACATTTAATACCAGAGCCGTATTGTCCTGCGTGAGTTTAATAGCATCTTGGACTTTTTGGCGCAGGCCTGGGCTAAGACGGTCCAGATGCCCAATATGGCGCAGTTTTACCCCTTGTTCATGCAACTCTTTCAGCTCACGATCGATAACATCCTCAAGAATTCGCATCAAGCCGCGCACTTCTTCCGGTGGGCGGCCCCAATTCTCCGTGGAAAAGGCGTAAATCGTAAGATAATGGATACCAAATTCAACACTAGCTTCGATCACTCGCCGCAGGTTCTCTGTACCTGCACGGTGTCCAGCTAGGCGCGGCAATCCACGCCCAATCGCCCAGCGACCATTTCCATCCATAATGATCGCAACATGGGTGGGGATTACCTTCGGCAAGTCGCCTGGATCTTGGTCCTTATCTTTTCCTCGAATGAGTTTGATCAAACTTCTAAAATCTCCTTCTCTTTCCGCTCACCGATTTCATTGATTTCAACGATATAGCGGTCTGTGATCTTCTGGAGTTCTTCTTCTCCCCTTTTGAGGTCATCTTCCGATATCAGCTTCTCCTGCTCAAACTCACGTAAATCCCGAATACTGTCCCGGCGCACATTACGAATTGCCACCCGACTTTCTTCCAGGCGATTGTTGACCACTTTCACCAATTCCTGCCGTCGTTCATGCGTCAATGGGGGGAGATTCAACCGGATGGATTTTCCATCATTATTGGGTGTCAGCCCCAAATCAGAAGCCTGGATCGCCCGTTCAATAGCTTTCAAAGTCGATGGATCAAACGGTTTGATCATTAATGAACGTGGTTCAGGAACACTTATCGTGGCCAACTGGATTAGAGGAGTGGGATTTCCGTAGTATTCAACCTGCAGTTTTTCAATTAATCCTGGACTTGCGCGCCCCGTGCGGATTGTGGCTAAATCATCCTCCAATGCCTGGATGGCACCTCTCATTCGCAGTTCGGATTCCCGGTATACGTCTTTCAGCATATAAGCCTCCATGATACCTAAACGCTGCATCACATCATCATCTGACAGCGAACAACTCGATTTTGAAGCGCCTTATTGCAACTGAAGTCCTCGTAAGTTATTTTATAGCAGAACCTGTCCTGCTGTACTGAGATACTTTTATATAGGATACCCGAAAAACTACACTGAGAAAAGGGGGAAATTGAACGCCCCACTCATGCATCAACAATCACACAAGCGGGACTGTGAAAACCTGTGAGCTATCTCAATCGTTTACTAAGGTTCCGACATCCTCCCCAAATACTGCCTGGCGCAGCACATCTGTTTGCCACAGGTTCAGTACTAATATCGGCAAGTGATTATCCATGCACAACGAAAGAGCAGTGCTGTCCATAACTGCCAATCGTCGGTTGATCGCTTCCATATATGTAAGGTGGTCAAACCGGACTGCATCTTCGTTCTTCATCGGGTCGCTATCATAAACACCATCAACCTTGGTGGCTTTTATCAAGACATCTGCATCTATTTCCATCGCTCGTAAGGCTGCTGCGGTGTCGGTAGAGAAATAGGGGTTGCCCGTGCCGCCACCCAAAATGACCACCCGTCCTTTCTCTAGGTGCCGGATCGCCCGCCGCCGGATATAAGGCTCTGCAACAGAATGCATCTCAATCGCCGATTGGACCCGCGTGATCATTCCCATGCGCTCCATTGCGTCCATCAATGCTAGTGCGTTCATGACCGTCGCCAGCATCCCCATATAATCGGCAGTTGCTCGATCCATGCCACGATCGAGCCCCGCTTTTCCACGCCAGAGGTTGCCGGCGCCAATCACGATGGCGACATCAACACCGAGTTCTCGAACAACGTGAATTCTTTGGGCAATATCTTCCGCTCGCTTTGGATCGACACCATACCCTTCCGGTCCGGCTAAGGCTTCACCACTTAACTTGAGCAAGATGCGTTTGTAACTCAGTTCTCTTTCCATGCTTTGCTTTCTCCTGCTACCCGCCAGAATTTTGTGTAAAAGTGTTTATCTTCTAGAAAAAAGACCAACCTAGCGGTTGGTCTTGATCTTTTTTCATCCAGATTGAGCAGAACTCTCTTCCCCTAGTTCCCAGCGTACAAACCGCCTGATGATCATGTTCTCACCAATACTACCCACATTCTGCGAATGCAGTTCTTGAACGGTTAGACTATCATCACGGATATATGGTTGGCTCATCAAGCATGCCTCATCCACGAATTTCTTCACCCGTCCTTCAACAATACGTTCGATAACTCCTTCGGGCTTGCCTTCTTCTCGAGCAAAGGTACGAGCTTTCTCTCTCTCTGCTTCTAGTACTGATACTGGTATATCCTGCTCGGAAATATACTCGGGACTCCCTGCAGCAATTTGCAGCGCTAGTTCATGAGCATATGTGCGGAACTTCTCAGATCGTGCCACAAAATCAGTCTCACAATTCACTTCCACCATTACGCCTACCCTCCCATCCCCATGAGAGTATAACTCAATGATACCTTCAGAAGCTTCTCGGTCGGCCCGTTTGGCAGCCGTTGCTAATCCCTTTTCACGGAGATGGTTAAGGGCTATCTCAAAATCGCCATTTGCTTCCTGGAGCGCTTTCCGGCAATCCAAAATCCCCGCACCGGTCTCTTCACGAAGGGCTTTAATTTGTTCAGTGGTGATAGCCATGCTTATTCCTCAATATCGCTTTCTTCTTTTTGTTCTTCGTCTACTGCGGTTTCATCATCCTGGGGAGCATCAGCCGAATCTTTTTCTTCTATAGCATTGTCTTCCTCATCACTCTCCACTTCAGGCTCTACATCCAAGACAATGTCTGCCTCATCTTCTTGTTCTTCCTCGGGTGCTTCGCTGGTCACTTCCTGCTCTTCTTCCTGTGCTGTTTCAATATTCTCAGGAGCATCGGATGGTTCAGTTTCATCTGTAGAAGTGTCTTCTTTGGCACTCTCTGTTTCGATTGCTGCTTCCTCATCGCCGTCTGTCCCAGCTTCTTGTTCTTCCTCGGGTGCTTCGCTAGTTACTTCCTTCTCTTCTATACTGGAAGCTAATTTCGCAAGCGTGGCTGCCCCTAACAGGTCTTCATCTGAAAGTTCTTCCTCTTCCATATCGACACTCAGCACACGTGGTGTGAGTTCAACTTCTTCTTCTTTACGCATGGCCTTGCCTTCAAGGACAGCATCTGCCATTTTGCCAACGATTAATTTAATAGCCCGGATAGCATCATCGTTGGATGGGATAACATAGTCAACGGTATTTGGGTTACAGTTTGTGTCAACCATCGCAACTACAGGGATTTTCAGCAAATTCGCTTCGTGAATAGCGGTCTCTTCTCGACGGATATCGACCACAAAAAGCATATCTGGCACGCTAGCCATAGTGCGGATACCGCTGAAAAGCATATCAAGGCGTTCGATCTTGCGGCTGAGCAGTAGGGCTTCTTTTTTCGGTAAGCGTTCAAAATCTCCTTTTTCGCGCATCCTTTCCAGTCGCTCGAGCTCATTAACTCTTTGCCGAATAGTCCGCCAGTTGGTTAACGTGCCTCCCAACCACTTATGAGTGACATACGGCATACCACAACGTTCAGCTTCATCCAAGATCGTCTCTTGTGCTTGGCGTTTCGTTCCCACGAATAGCACAGTTCCCCCTGTGGATACCGATTCGCTAACCAGGCTGAAAGCCTCTTCAAGGGCTTTTACTGTTTTTTGTAAATCGATGATGTGGATATTGTTGCGTTCGGTGAATATATACGGCTTCATGGCTGGGTCCCACTTGTGGGTACGATGTCCAAAGTGGACTCCGCTCTCTAGAAGCGCTTTCATAGATACAATGGCCATTGTGTATTACTCCTTCGCGTTTTTCATCCGCATTCCTCATTCCTGCCCACCGCCACGGCCTTGGCACGCATGAGCAAGTCAGAAAGCGTGTGTGATTAACGACTCCACCTGGAGCCGGCGCCCGTTTCAGGCACAAATTTTCCCGCCATTGGGCGGGAGCGGACGCAAGTATATCATGGGCATTGAGAATCGTCTAGGAAATCAGTCTATTTCTACTTTGTTTAGACACCACACACGCTCATCTTGACCTCGAATGCTTCTTTCGATATACTTAGTTTTGCCAAACAATACTGTACAGCCGAAGTGGCGGAACTGGCAGACGCGCACGACTCAAACTCGTGTTCCCTCGGGAGTGTGGGTTCGATTCCCACCTTCGGCATATCAAAAAGACAAGCAAATAGCTTGTCTTTTTGATTCGGATCATTTTATTATCCGAATTTTTCCACCTCGCTCCTGCCAATAGTGGTTAGAGATATTACTGACAAACTGTTTACCAAACAGACACCATCCATGAGTAACTCTTTCCTAATCTAATATTCGGCAGACATTTCTCCCCACTTATAATTAGTTAATCCATAACCAGCATCCCTAACATGTATAACATCAAGAAAGAATAATAAGAGCATAAGGCAATAATGCTCTAAAACTCCCATTGATTATCGTCAAGATATATTGATCCACAAATAACTTGTGAGGCTTCTATGCACTAACCGGGGCTGCTACTTCAGCGAAAACGTCAAATTTTGGTGGATTTTCAAAATGCTTCTTGACCGCACACAACTCCGCTGTTTTTACCAATGCTGGTAAATATTTCTCTGGGAATGTGGGCGGGACCTGGATCTCCAAGTCTATCTTGCCTACCATCCCACTGAACATATCACTATGCATACGCTGTACTATCCGGACTCCTTCGGTTGGCAACCCCCGCTGCTGGCAAAATCCTAATACATATATCCCCGCGCAAGTGCCGATGGATGCTAAGAATGTAGCAAATGGGGTTGGGGCAGATGCTATCGGCGGTTGGTCTGTTTTTACCGTGAACTGGCCGAAATGGGCATCTACGCGTGCACCTCCCGGGAAATCTATCACCATTTCCATGAATGTATATCCTCCTGCGACTATTGATTAACTTCATTCCTTCTGATGCAGCTATTTCAAAAAGGTTACAGCAATAGCTAGTAGTGGAACTCGTTTCATTTATAAACATGTCTTTATCCACCCGTTCCTATAGGTGCACCGAACAATTCCGCAAGTTTATTGTGGATAACTCATGAAAAACTGTGGAGAAATGGAAAAAACTGGGGAAAACTAAGCTTCGCTTCTCTCTCAATTTGTCAGTTCCATGGGCAACCAGTGTGAATAATTTATGAGACTCACTCATCCCCCGCTTTCTCTGCCTTAAAAGATGTCTAACTCTCCAGTATGCGTATAAGTAATCCGCGAACTATCCACAGTTGGTTGGCAAAGCTAACCCATCATTCCCCCTCCTAATTTCGGGGTAAACCTGCTTCATCCCCTTATTTCTGCTTCTGTTGTGAGTTTTCGATCCGAATTACTCCACATATCCACATCCCCTACTAAGACTACTATATTAATCTAATCCTGATTAAAAGAATAACTATTTAACTATCAAAGAGCTAATCAACGATGCTCAAAGTATTCTGTTAGTAAGGGTGTAATATCTACATCAGTAAATTGGCTGAGCAGTGAAAAGAATTCATCCCCTGTCGTAATAGTCCCGTGATAGGTAGCGACATAGGCTTTCATGAAAGAGAAATAGCTCTCATCACTCACAGCTTGGCGCAGTTTTTCGAGAAATACAGCCCCATTCAAGTAAACTGCATCTCTATAAGCCCGATATCCTCCTGGATTATATATACTCCCATCAACCCACCCCTTGGGTTCATAATAATTAATCCGGTACGCCCACCACCATTCTAAAGCCTCTGGATATAGACTTTCATAATATATCCGTTCGTTGTAGGTGCAAAGTGCTTCATCAAGCCAAGGTTCCAAAGCTTGATCATTAGCTACACTACCATAAAACCACTGGTGGGCTGTCTCGTGAGCTGCTATTGCGACCAGGTATTCCCCCGGTTCTCCTTGATACAGATTATAAAAGCCGGTGCTGAGGAAATATAAGCCATCGAATTCCATCCCATCTAGGAAATCAGCTTCCACGACACTTAGGTGATACCGAGGGTAAGATCCATACAGATCACTGTAAAGAGTGAGGGCTTCTACCGTTGTTTGAAGGACACGTTCCCCCGCAGCTTTGTGAACTGGAAAGAAATAGTTGATAACTTCTACTTCGTCGACTCTTGCTTGCATTACTTCATACTCCGGGCTCACAGACCAGGCAAAGTTGCGAGCGTTGTCCAATCGATAGCGATGCCATCCAGCACTTGATTCAGCAGGGGCACTTGCGGCAATGATGAGGTCATCCCTTTCATCAAGCATCTGGATAGCTACTTGGAAATCAGCGAGTGTGTAAACCTGGTGCTCTCCGAAATATCCCGGTTGGTGAGCAAGCCATCCTCGACCAGAAATATACGGAGGCACAAAGGGATACCAGTCAACGAGATTTGCTTGCCGAGGTGTATAGCCAAAAGGAATAGGTCTTGTCTCAGCAGAGGGAGTTGGGGAAGGGAGTGACAATTCATAATTGAGGAAAATGACGATTTCTTCGCCCGGGAAAAGAGGCTGTCGCAGATGAACGGTGAGTTTACCGCGCTCCCATGCCATTTCTTCAATTGGGGTCCCATCTTCCCATCGAGAATCATTTAGTCTGAAGACGTCTTGGTAATTGGCTGGCTCAACCATCAGTAATATTTCATCGAGCATATCTGCTGAGTTATTTACATACTGGATCTTTTCATCCACGCTTATGAAATGCTGGCTGTAATCCATCGAGACAGTTATAGAATAGGATGTTCTTGGATCTGGGATTTGAGTCTCTTCAAATCCTGAAGGGGATGGTGCCGCTGTTCTTGTCAACCGAGGGAGAGGTGGTTGAGCGGTTGTGTTACTTTCTGTTGGGGAGAGAGCAGGAGATATGCTCGGAGAGACTCTTGGACTAGGATCTGGGCGACAGGCAGCGGAAATCGTCAGCAAAAGCAGCATGGGCAGCATAAAACGCTGAATAGTTCGACAGTTATTCACGGGGTAGATTTTACCCGGCCTTCCTATCTATTCGATAAAGAACAAATTAAATTAAGTTATTCTGAATCGGGCTACCCTTATAAAAGGGTAGCTTATTGTGCACGCACCAAGTATGTATCGGCATCATCGTGATCAGCGAGGGAGGGGGTATGGGAGTTATCTTATGGCAGCTAGCATTGGAGCATTTGTTGGTCCCCTAGTAGTTGGCTGGTTATATAAAAATATTGCCGGCGAAGCTCCGTTTTATGTGAATGGGATAGTATTGACAATAAGCCTGGTTATATTAGGTGTCTATATGAAGGAGCCTCATGTTGCCCGAGTGGTCTTTACTTGGTTGGAAAAGCAGCACATCCATAAGTGAAATCAAGATTATCGGAAATCCAACTATGAAATAACGCTGATAGTCACATAACTTACGCCCTGATTCGATGGATTAGTTGGTGGTAAACAGGTTCGCAACCGTCCCACCGTGAATTCACAAGGCAGCAATGCTCAAAACAGGGTGAATAGCATAAAATGAGGTAGAGTTCGAGATGGATACTTACTTGGTTTAATTTCTGCAACCGTAGCGCCCATGCTACAGCATCAACCTATCCCTATTCTGTATGAATGGAGGAGTAACAGATGTCGGGATCGATAAGGTAGCCGGCATTTCAAGCGTCATAAAAAAGATTCATGCACAGTCTTTGAGAATGGTTATATCAGGAAGCCATTTCTTCGCGTACCCGTTGGTACAGTGTCTCGGCTTTGAGTTCATTGAGGGTATAACAGGGTGCTTCTAGATGTTCTGCCAAGGCTTGCGTAAGGCCTTGATCGAAGGCGGCGTGCTCCATATTAATGACAACACTTCGTATATCATCTGCTGCGATTTGATCTGCAATACGGTGTGCTTCCTCTTGGGGAGGTAGGTTGCTCAACGACACATTTCCAGCACCATCAGTTAATAATATCAGCAAAGGGATCACATCCGGGTGGGTAATCCGTTCTTTTTGGATAACCTGGTGAGAAAGGAATAATCCGGCTGGTAACGGGGTTTTACCTCCGACCGGGATATCGGCAAGTGCACGTTGGGCTAGCTGAATGGAATTCGTGGGTGTCAATACCAGGGTAGCCCGGTTTTTTTGGAATACAACTAAGCCCACCCGGTCACGGCGTTGATAAGCATCCGCCAGCAGTGATAATATGGCTCCTTTTGTCGCTGCCATTCGTTCCGCAACCGCCATCGACCAGGATGCATCCACCACGAATAGAACTAGGTTGGCAGATTTCTTGATACGGACTTTTCTTTGGTAATCGTCTGACCGAATAGCGAAAGCAACTTTTTCTCTTTCTTTGGAGCGTTGTTTCTGAAATGGTGCTGCAGCCCGAATGGTTGCGTCGAATGCTAAATCATGTACTTTCCCCGGGGAGGGGCGAGCTTGGATATAGCGGCCGCGTTTTCGGTCTGTACGTGTACGTGAACGGCGACCACTTTGCCGCCGGGACATTTTATCCAATGGATTTTCTAATTTCCGAGGGGTAAAAGGTTGGCTGCTGTTGATGCGCTCTCCACCTTCCCACCAGTTTGCTGACCCAGAGTCAAAGACCTGTTGTTGGGTAGCTTCGGTTGGAAGATTATCGGGGCTTTCCTCCCTTACTTCTTTAGTGGTTTCGGAGGGCTCTTTTTTTTTTCGAAGGTTTCCTGACCCTCGTCGTCAGGGAATGACTCCTGTTCCCCCATAGTAGTAGTAGCGCCCTGTAGCTGCTCAATCCTTTCCTGCAGGTCATCCATACTGATCTCAGCTTGATGGAAGGGACCACGTTTGATCCGATGGGGAAGTGCTAGTTCCGCTGCCAAAGCAATATCATGATCAGTTATCGAACTGCGCGCTTCAAAGGCCGCATGTGCCCGAGCGGTTTTTAAAATCACTAGGTCTGCACGGTGCCCATCAACATTGAGAGAAGCGCTTAGTGCAGCAATCGAGAGCAGGTCGCGACTTGTATAACCGATAGAATCAACCAAGGTACGGGCCAGTTCTATCTTTTGTGAAAGATCCTCTTCAGATGGGAGCCACTTCTCCCGAAATCTTTCAGCATCGCTCTCAAATCCAAGGTTACGCTCCATGATCAATACCCGCTCGCGGGCATTGTGGATGCCGTGGATATCCACAGAGAGGGCAAAACGATCAAGTAATTGTGGGCGTAAATCCCCCTCTTCTGGGTTCATTGTGCCAACCAGGATAAATCGTGCTGGATGGGAAAAAGATATTCCCTCTCTCTCTATGATATTCATCCCCATTGCCGCTGAGTCTAGCAACAGGTCGACCACATGATCGTCTAGCAGGTTGACTTCATCGATATAAAGCAGACCTCGGTTTGCTGCTGCTAATACACCTGGTTCAAAGTGGCGCTCTCCCTTTTGGATTGCCTTTTCAATATCGAGTGTTCCAACGACGCGATCTTCCGTCGCGGATACGGGGAGGTTTACAAATGGAGTCTTCCTTAACTCTAGAGGCAGGGTTTTATTATTTGAGGATCTTTCACGACAATCGGTACACCAAGTAGTTGGGCGGTCAGGGTCGCAGCCAAAGCGACAGTCACTGACAACTGCAACGCTCGGCAGCAATGCTGCGAGGGAGCGCGCCGCCGTAGACTTTGCCGTACCGCGTTCACCACGGATTAAAACCCCGCCAATTCGCGGGTCAACGGCGTTCAGGACCAAAGCCCGCTTCATTCGGTCTTGCCCTACGATCGCAGTAAAAGGATATATTGGTGGCATCTTCTTGCTCCATGTGCGATTATAACCGACGCACAAAGAATTTAAGAAGGTTGTCAACTTCCAGTATAGGCTTTATAATGTGCAACATATCTTATCCACCTTGGAGTACGAAATTATATGGAGCAAAATGACGCCGTGAACGGGCAGGGGGAAGAGCCCGAAGAAGAGCAGGTTGTTGAAGCACAATCTGAAAGCGAATCGCAAGCAGAAGTTCATTCTATGGAATCCCTCCTGGAGGAGGAAGGACTAGGATTGGAACTGCCAAAATCCGGAGAGATTCGGACTGGGATCATCGCTAGTGTCGGGGAGAATGAAATCCTCGTCAGTGTTGGATCTAAGTCTGAAGGAGTGATCTCGGGCCGCGAGTTGGAGCATATCTCAGATGAGGAAAAAGATGCCCTTGAAGTGGGCGCTGAGATCACTGTCTACGTAGTAACTCCTGAAGATGCCAACGGGAATGTTGTTCTGTCTTACTCGCGGGCACGCGAGCTACAGGATTGGGAGCAAGCTGAAGCCCTGTTGGAGAATTCAGAACCATTAGATAGCGAAATCATTGGCTATAACAAAGGTGGACTGCTGGTCCCCCTGGGCCGGCTGCGTGGGTTTGTACCAGCTTCCCAAATCAGCTTAATGCGCCGCTCAGCTTCAACCGGAGACACCCCAGATCAACGTTGGGGGAAAATGGTTGGTGAAGAAATCACTGTACGGGTAATCGAGGTAGACCGCGAGCGCCGTCGGCTAATTCTCTCCGAACGTGCCGCACTACAAGAAACGCGCGAATCGTTAAAGGATCGCTTGCTCGAGGAAATCCATGAAGGCGATGTTCGCCAAGGGCGTGTTACCAGCGTTGCTGATTTTGGAGCCTTCGTAAACATTGATGGCGCAGATGGATTGGTGCATCTCTCAGAAATATCATGGGAACGCATCCAACACCCCAGTGAAGTCCTCGAAGTTGGTAACGAGGTCGAGGTCAAAGTCATCAGCATAGATCATGACCGTAAACGGATTGGACTGTCTCTGCGCCAGTTGCAGGATGATCCTTGGCTAAAGAATGTTGAATATCTTCGTGAAGGTCAGCTCATAGAAGCAACAGTAACCCATATCACAAAGTTTGGTGCTTTTGCTCGTTTAGACGAAAACCTGGAGGGCCTGATCCATGTGTCTGAACTCAGTGAACAGCGAATAAATCACCCGAAAGAAGTTGTTAGCGAGGGAGAAGTGCTTACCCTCCGCGTGATTAAAATCGAACCTGAGCGCCGACGTATAGGATTAAGCCTCCGTAAAGTTGACTCACCAGCATACCAGGATCTAGATTGGAAGATTGCACTAGCGGAGGAAGTCGAAGAGGTCCAGGATGTTCATGAAGAAGTTGTTGAAGAAGTAGTCCCGGCAGAAGAAGAATCAGAAGCAGAGGAATTAGCAACTACCGATGTAGAATCAGATGACACAGTAGATGTAGTGGAAGTAGAGGTAGAAGCTGAAGCTGCCCAGGATGTTCAAGAACCAGTTGCTGAAGAAGTAGTCCCGGCAGATGATGAGGGGGATGATTCGCCGGAAAGCTTGGAAGAACAAGCGGCCCAGGAAGAAGAAATTGTTGAAGTGGTATCTGAAACCCCAGCAGAACAAGAACCCGAAGAAGAATCCGCAACGGACGATTCAGAAATTGATCTGGTAGATGAAGTTCTGGAAGCGGAAGCTGAAACCGCTAAAGAATAATTACATACTACTCTAATCTCGAAAGAGATATCGCCTTTCGCGCACCTCCCATCTTCGGAGGTGCGCTTTGTTTACGGAAAGTAAGAAATTCGTTAACCTTACAGACTTTTAGCAGATACTAAAGTCTTGTGAGTTATACTTAGGTAGAATCAAATCAGACAAATTATCTCATAATCAGGGATGAAGCAGAAACAGTCCGATATCAGGAATTGGAATACCAGTAGTATATTTGGAGAAAGAGCGCTAACAAAACTATAAGCTCCACCCAGGATATGAGGTTGGTAAACTAGTGCTGAATATCAATGCGGAACCTTTCTTGAGATTAACTCATCGAGAGGTAGAAAGCAGATACGGTCTGTAAGCAGGAGGTACGACCTTGGCAGGCATGGAAAGATTTACTCAAAGGGCGCGCAGAGTCTTAAGCCTAGCTCATCAGGAAGCCGAGCGAATGCGCCATAACTATATCGGGACCGAGCATCTTCTCTTAGGGTTAATCCGGGAAGAGGGCGGAGTTGCTGGGCGCGTGCTGCGCGAGCTGGGATTGGAAGCTGACCGCGTCCAAGAGATTGTAGAGCGGCTTACCGGCACAGGGCAGTATAGTGGCGGCAAGCTTGATCTATCACCAGGAACTCAGGAAGTGCTGGAATTCGCTGTTGAAGAAGCGCGGAAGATGG
Organism: Anaerolineales bacterium; assembly: GCA_041551115.1. Classification (GTDB taxonomy): domain Bacteria; phylum Chloroflexota; class Anaerolineae; order Anaerolineales; family UBA4823; genus DAOVXM01. The sequence goes on along the minus strand of JBFENN010000027.1, from coordinate 3,838 downwards.
GGCATCACTATATTGGCACCGAGCACCTGCTGTTGGGTTTAGTAAGGTACAACGATGGCGTCGCGTTAGATGTATTACGTAAGCTTGGGGTTACACCAGAACAAATACGTCGTCAAACCAGGCGGGTACTGCAGGAAAGCAGCACCTCACGACGAACTACAGCGGGGAAGGAAGAACGCTCATCTCGCCAGGAAAAACAGAAGGCGAAGACGCCTATGGTGGATCAGCTGGCAACGGATCTAACTTTGCTAGCAGAAGAAGGCAAACTCGACCCAGTGATTGGCCGTCAGATGGAGATTGAGCGCGTCATCCAGATCTTAGCTCGCCGGACTAAAAACAACCCGGCATTAATCGGTGATCCTGGAGTTGGCAAAACGGCAATCGTTGAAGGGCTGGCGCAGCGAATTATCGAAGCAGATGTCCCTGCTCCACTTTTAGGCAAGACCTTATTACAGCTTGACGTCGGCTCGCTAGTTGCGGGAACAATGTATCGCGGGCAATTCGAAGAGCGCTTGAAGCGGGTTATTGACGAACTTAAAGCATCTGGTGCAATTTTATTCATTGATGAAGTTCATATGCTGGTTGGCGCTGGTGCGGCAGGCTCATCAGTAGATGCTGCCAATATCCTGAAGCCAGCCTTATCGCGCGGTGAACTGCAGGTAATCGGGGCAACGACGATGGATGAGTACCGCAAGCACATCGAGAGCGACGCGGCACTTGAACGTCGCTTCCAACCAATTATGGTTGAAGAGCCCAATGAAGATGAAACGCTCGAGATCTTACACGGTGTCCGACCGGCTTATGAAGAGCATCACCGTCTCAGCATTTCAGATGATGCTTTAGATGCCGCGGTAAGTCTTTCCTCACGCTATGTTACCGAGCGATTCCTACCTGATAAAGCCATTGACTTAATTGATGAGTCGTCATCACGTGTTCGTATGTACAAAAGTCCGACCGCGAAGAATGCTAAAGAAATTATGAAGAAACTGCGCGATGTGCGTCAGCAGCGCGAATTGGCTCTAGAGAATGACCACTTTGATGAAGACCAGGAATTGCAGGCGCAGCAGGAAGAACTGGAGGAAGAGTTAGAGAACATCCGCACTGTATGGGACCGCGATACTAGCCCGGTGGTTTCAGCTGATGACATTGCTGAAGTAGTGTCGATGTGGACTGGTGTTCCAGTTATGCAATTGGCACAGGAAGAATCGGCGAAACTGCTGAGCATGGAAGATGAACTGCGGAAATATATTATCGGGCAAGAAGAATCCATTGAAGCGATCTCAAAAGCGGTCCGCCGAGCGCGCTCGGGGCTTAAAGACCCACGCCGCCCGATAGGGTCATTTATCTTCTTGGGACCGACGGGAGTTGGCAAAACTGAACTGACCAAGGCAATGGCTCGCTTCTTGTTTGGCAGTGAGGATGCACTAATTCAGTTGGATATGTCCGAATTCATGGAGCGGCATTCGGTCAGCCGCCTAGTGGGCGCCCCTCCTGGCTATGTTGGCTATGAGGAAGCCGGACAGCTAACCGAAGCTCTCCGCCGACGGCCATACTCCATCGTTGTCTTTGATGAGATCGAGAAAGCTCATCCAGAAGCCCATAATATGCTCCTTCAGATCATGGAGGAGGGCCAACTTTCGGATGCCCGTGGACGCAAAGTAGATTTTCGCAATGCGATCATCATCATGACCTCGAACGTCGGCGCCGATATGATAAAACGGCAGACCTCTATAGGCTTCTCTCTCAAACAAGATGAAGAAATTGAAGAGCGTCAAGCATATGATGAGATGCGCAAGAAGCTGCTCGATGCTCTCAAGCGGGTTTTCCGCCCAGAATTCATCAATCGCCTCGACTCCGTAATCGTTTTCCGATCCTTGAGCCGCAGCGATATCCAGCAGATTGTCCAGCTCGAACTCAATAAGGTAGCTGATCGGCTAGTTGATCACGATATCACGCTTACTGCAACACCCGAAGCCGTCGATATGCTGGCTGAAATGGGATATGATCCGGAGATGGGAGCACGACCACTCCGGCGGGTAATCCAGCAAAGAGTGGAAGATATACTTTCCGACGCATTGTTGGGTGGTGATTTCCAGGCCGGCGACACGATCTTTGTCGATGTTGATGATGAAGAGATCATCCTGCGGCATGAAGATGATGCCAAAGAATTATTACCTCCATCAGAAACCGTAGCAGCAGTCTAACAACCACAAGAAGTTCAAATTATAGCGAGGGTGCACAGTCTTAGCGTGCACCCTCTACGTTATAATACGCGCATGGCAAAAACTCGCACCCAATATGTATGCCAGCAATGTGGACGCTCTGCAGTCCGCCCAATGGGACGCTGTCCACAATGTGGGGGTTGGAACAGCATGGTTGAGGAAGTCATCAGTTCATCCCCTGCTCCCATGCGATATAAATCATTAGGCGCCATTGAACGGTCAATGCCACGCCGTCTTACAGAGATTGAGGGGGAGATCGACGAACGGCTGCCGCTCAGCATCGGGGAATTTGCACGCGTATTGGGTGGAGGTGTTGTGCCCGGTTCTCTGATCCTGATTGGCGGTGATCCAGGAATTGGAAAATCCACCCTCCTGCTGCAGGTTGCACTCGAGCTGGCAGCGGGTGAGCGTGTGCTATACGTCTCCGGAGAGGAGTCAGAACGGCAAATTAAGATGCGCTCTCTCCGCTTGCTTCAATTAAGCGGTGAAAACGGGGTGGAAACAGCAGCGAAATTCCTCCCCGAGCAACTTTATTTGGTTACTGAGACCGATCTAGATATGATATTTACTCATATCCACGAACTCAAACCGCGCTTGCTGATCATCGATTCAATCCAAACCACCACATTGAGTGAATTGGAGTCTTCAGCCGGTTCGGTTTCACAGGTTCGGGAATGTTCTTCCCGTTTGAGAGAGCTAGCCAAATCTTCTGGTATTGCTGTTTTTCTCATCGGGCACGTAACCAAGGAAGGTACGATTGCTGGCCCGCGCGTATTAGAGCATATTGTTGATACGGTGCTGTATTTGGAGGGAGATCGTTTTCAAACCTACCGCCTGCTGCGCTCGGTGAAGAACCGCTTTGGAGCGACATCGGAAGTGGGTGTATTCGAAATGCGCGCACGCGGCATGATTGAGGTCTCCAACCCTTCCGAGGTTTTTCTTGCTCAACGGATGGTTAATGCTCCAGGATCAGCAATTGCTGTAACAATGGAAGGGACACGCCCGTTGCTGGTGGAAATCCAAGGCCTAACTAGTCCTACCTCATTTGGAAACCCGCGCCGAACCCCGAATGGTGTAGACTTCAACCGTCTGCTTTTAATTACAGCCGTCTTAACGCGTCGGCTAAATCTGAGGCTGGCAGACCAGGATGTATTTGTTAATGTCGTTGGCGGCCTCTCGATCGGTGAGCCTGCTGCTGACTTGGCTATTGCAGCCGCTATCGCATCGTCTGTCCGCGATATTCCAGTTAGAGCCGATACAGTATTGATAGGAGAAGTGGGTCTGTCCGGAGAACTGCGAATGGTTGGGCAGACGACCGCACGCCTTTGGGAAGCTGTCCAGCTTGGGTTTAAAGTAGCAGTTCTCCCCCGGCGCATGCGCAGAGGCGAAACTTGGCCAGAGGGGATCGAAATTGTCGAGGCACGCTCCTTGGAGCAGGCGCTTAAAAACGCGTTGATGCCAAAGCGAGCCCCGAGTTAAGATGTCTGCTTCATCTGTACCGGCTTTCTACGTCAGGGAAATTCCAATCCATGGTGAATTAATCCTCTCACCGATGGCGGGTTATTCTGATCTACCATTTCGATCGCTTTGCCGAGAATTAGGCTCTGCGATGAGCT